>DASSAV010000465.1:0-4113 GCA_035699265.1 Rhodothermales bacterium | reverse complement strand
GACTTTCGTCTTTTCCAGTTCTCCGATCTCCTGGTAGATGTGGCGGAGGGCTTTTTTGTCGGTGGCACGGAAGTACTGGCCGCCGGTGCGGCTGGCGACTTCCTTCAGCATGTCCTCGTCGATCTCAACCGGCACCATCTGTACCTGTTTGCCGAGGAACGGGTGATCTACCACGTAGGGTGCTTCGCCATAGGTGCCCACGCCAATGGTGTAGACGCGGACGCCCATCGCGCGCGCAACGTCGGCCGCGGTAAGGGGGTCGATCTCGCCCCGGTTGTTCTGGCCATCGGTGAGGAGGATAGCCACTTTGCTCTTGGCCTGCGTGTCCTTGAGGCGGTTCACAGCCGTGGCGAGCGCCGTTCCGATGGCTGTTCCGTCTTCCGTCTCGCCGATCTGGACCTCTGAGAGCATGGCTTGCAGGAAGTCGTAGTCCAGTGTAAGCGGGGCCTGCGTGTAGGCCTTCCCGGCGAAGATCACGATGCCGACCCGGTCGGAGAGGCGGCTTCGGATGAAGTCGGACGCCACGTCACGGGCGGCCTCGAAGCGATTGGGCTGGAAGTCCTGGGCGCGCATGGAGGTGGAGGTATCCAGCACGAGCATGATGTCGACCCCTTCGGCGTACCGTTTCTCGGCGACGTTGAGCTGCTGGGGGCGGGCCAGGGCGAGGATGCCGAGCGTGAGCGCCCCCATGCGGAGCAGGGGCGGGAGGCCCCGGAGGCGCACCCAAAGGGAAGGGGAGGCCGTCTTCGCCGCCGCGACGCTGCTGAAGCGCAGTCCACCAGACCGTCTGCGCGCACGGCGCCATTCCCAGAGGCCGAGGAGGGGCACCAGGACGAGCAAGGTGAGCCAGTATGGCTGTGCGAAGTGCATTCGGGATTGTGCTTACTGGTTCGTTCCTGGTGCTTTGTACGCCGCTTCCGGCATCGAGCAGGGTTTCAGGTGGCTTGCTGGACGGCCTGTTCGGGGGCCTCGGCTGCCTGGAGGCTGTCTTCGATTTCGCGCAGGGCATGCGCGGCTTCTTGGACGAGCGCGTGGCTGGTAGCGGCCGGCGGATGGTGGTCTGCAAACTTGACGAGATCCGCGATCTCCAGGATATGCGCGATGTCGTTGACGGACCCCGAGGGGATGTCCTGGCGAAGCGCAAGCCGCGACAGGTCGGTGACCAGCTCGCGCGACGTTTCTTCCAGCGCCGGCAACTCGAACTGCCTTTGCAGGTACGTCCTGACCACCTCCGAGAGTTCGACGTAGAAGGGCTTGACCTGTTGTGGGTCGGCCGCATTCGCCTGTTCCAGCCGGTGCAGGCGCTCTTCCGCTTCCTCGAAGGGGGAGCGGTAGGGGACGGGCGCTGCTGCCGGCGGCGTGTCGGGGTGTTTGCGGTTCCGGACCACGTCGGCGATCAGCCGCCACCAGGCTGCTACGCCGACCAGGATTGCTACCGCCAGGATGACCCACCCCCACCACGTGCGGGAGAACGGTACGATGGGCGCGAGATCCTTGATGTTCTGTGCATCAGGAGGGACCGTCGACCGGATCGGAATGGCGAGCGCGGGGGTCGTGACCGTGGACGTCTGTTCGTTGGTAGTGAAGCGGACCGGCAGGGGCGGGACATGGGCGGTGTCCACGGCGAAGGCGGCGGCCTCGTAGGCCACGCTGTCTACCTGGAGCCTGCCTCCAGACGTTCGGGAGAGAACGGGGCGCCGGTTGAGCAGGACCACATCGCCGAACAGGGTATCGCCGCGCGCAGGATCCGGAAAGGTCACTTCAACGGAGGGGTCGTGTGCAGCGGAGAGCGACAGGATGAAATGTTCTCCGATGAATACGCTGTCAGAAGAGGCATGGACGCGGACCTGCTGCCCCCAGGCCGGCAGGGCAAGGCTCACGGCGAGCAAGAGCAACCAGGTGAGGCGTGGTATGATGGAGTTCGGCCTCATGCGGCGCGGGTGCGGCGGCGGAAGAACTGGATGAGGGGCTCCGCGTAGTCCTCACCGGTCTTGATCTGAATATTGTCGAGCCTGAGCCGTTTGAAGAGGTCGGCGATTTCGGCGCGATGCTGTATAGACCGGTCCGAGAAATCGTATCGCGTGTGACGGTTTCGCGTGTCCAAGACGACGGTTTCGCCCGTTTCGGTATCGATCAGGTGAACCAGCCCGATGGGGGGCAGTTCCACTTCCCGGGGGTCGACCAGTTCGAGCGCGATGGTGTCGTGCCGGTTCGCCACGGCGCGCAACGACTTTTCAAAGTCCCTGTCCAGGAAGTCGCTGATGAGGAGCACGATGGAGCGGCGGTGGAGGACGCGCAGGACGTGGTCCAGTGCGACCGACAGGCTGGTGCCGCGCGACTGCTGTTCGTGGGCGAAGAGATCGCGGATCAGGCGGAGGACGTGCCGGCGGCCTTTCTTGGGCGGTACGAACAGCTCTACCTTATCCGAGAAGAGGAGCATCCCTACCTTGTCGTTGTTCTGGACGGCGCTGAAGGCGAGTAGGGCAGAGATCTCGGCGGCGATCTCCCGTTTCATCCTGGTTTGGGAGCCGAAGTCTTCCGAGCCCGATACGTCCACTAGCAGCATCAGGGTCTGCTCGCGCTCCTCTTCGAAGATTTTTACGTAGGTCTCGCCCGTCCGCGCCGAAACGTTCCAGTCGATGCTGCGGATGTCGTCGCCGACCTGGTACGGCCTTACCTCGGCGAACTCCATGCCGCGTCCTTTGAAGGCGGAATGGTACTCGCCCCCGAGCGTGTTGTTGACGAGCCCTTTCGTGCGGATCTCGATGCGCCGGATTTTGGAGAACAGCTCGCGGGGGATCACGGGGACAGAGATTGAAGGTTTGCGGATTGAGCGTTGCGGGGCTGAAAGTTCGCGCACGGGGTGAAATCAGCGCGAAGTTGGCGGGGGCGGGTACTTCATCGGTCAGCCGGGGTTAAACTCCACGATTCCACGTACCACACAAGCTATCATCCTTCGCCATGTCCGTCAAATTCGGCGTGATCGTTTTCCCTGGTTCCAACTGTGACCACGATGCATACCACGCAGCCCGGCACGTGTTCGGGCAGGACGCGCAATTCATCTGGCACAAAGAGACAACTGTAGGAGACGTGGACGTGGTCGTCGTGCCGGGCGGATTTTCCTACGGCGACTATCTGCGGGCGGGCGCCATCGCACGGTTTTCCCCGGTGATGCAGGACGTGGTGCGTTTCGCGGAGCGGGGCGGCCTCGTGCTCGGGATCTGCAACGGGTTTCAGGTGCTGTGTGAGGCGGGTTTGTTGCCGGGAGCGCTCATGCGCAACGCCTCGCTCCGGTTCGCCTGCAAGGACGTTCACCTGCGGGTGGAGAACACGAGCACGCCCTTCACGAGCGCCATTGAGCAGGGGCAGGTCTTGACAGTCCCGATCGCACATGGAGAGGGCAATTACCATGCGAGTGAGGAGGTGCTGAACCGGCTGGAAAACAACGGGCAGGTCGTGTTCCGCTACTGTGACGCAGAGGGTAACGTGACGGCGGAAAGCAACCCGAACGGCTCCGCTCGCAATATCGCAGGCATCGTCAACGAGCGCGGGAATGTGCTCGGGATGATGCCCCACCCGGAGCGCTGTGTGGAGCAGAGCATCGGCAGCGGCGATGGGGCGCTGGTGTTCCGTTCGCTGTTGGAACACTTCGTTTCAGCGTATGCCTGATTCCGGTACCTGCGGCCCGCTCAGGTGCAATTTACGCCGCGTGAATCCCGGCGGGGCATAGATCGTACTTCGGGACGGCGCCCGGACATTCCGTGCGCCTTTTCGCTTCGCAAAACTCGACCAGCCCGCATGGTAAGCCTAGCCCATTCGCCCGCCACGATCGTTCTGCTCATCCTGAATGTTCTGATCAGCGGGTATGCACTCTTCGTCGATCCGCACCTGGTAGATCGGTTTGCGTTCCGGCCCCGCGACATTCTGCAGAACCGCCACTATTACCGCCTGATCAGCGCGGGATTCGTCCACGCCGGGCTGGGGCACCTGCTCTTCAACATGCTGACGCTCTATTTTTTCGGGCCGGTCATGGAGCAGTTGCTGGGGTCGATTCCCTTCTACATCCTCTATTTCGGATCCGAGCTGACGGCGCATCTCTTTTCGCTCTATATG
>DASSAV010000464.1:0-16980 GCA_035699265.1 Rhodothermales bacterium | reverse complement strand
ACAACCCCGAAGTCCACGTAGCCGCCTTCGCCCTCCCCAACTTCGTCAAAAAGCTGCTCCAATAGATTCGGGCGGGGGCAGCTATCACGTCTTCTGCTTCTGCTTCTTGGCGGCGGGGAACAGCACGTTGTCCAGGATGAGACGGTAGCCGGGAGAGTTTTTGTGGAGGCTGAGGTCCGTCGGCGGATCGCCGACGAAGTGTTGATAGTCTTCGGGATCGTGCCCGGCGTAGAACGTGAAGGTGCCCTCGCCGAGAGAACCGTGGAGGTACCGCACTTCGTCGCGTCCCGGCGCCTCGGCCAGGATGATGATGTTCGGCTTGATCAACTCCTTCCGGAAGCCCGTCGTCTGCCCGATGAAGCCCTTAACGGTGGCGACGTGGTCCTGCGTGAGCATCGTGGGCACGGGGTCCCATTTGGCGCTGAACTCGAAAAGGGTAAAGTAGTCCAGCGCCGGATCGCGGAGCTGCGGCGGCGGCGGCCCCGTGTCGATGTCTGAGTGTACGTATTCGGCCGGGTTGAAGTTGGGATGGAAGCCGGTAAAGGCCAGCGTCTGCGAGAAGTCGAGCCTGTTCTGGGCATCCGGGTCCACCGGATCGCCGTCATACTCCGACGGGACAATGTCCGTATTGTGCGCGGCGAGTGCGATGTCGAACGTATCCGTGCCCGAGCACATCGCGAACAGGAATCCTCCTTTCAGGACGTACTCCCGGATCGTCTGGACGACAGCCAGCTTCATCTGACTGACCTTGCGGAAGCCGTGTTTTTGGGCGGACGCCTCTTCTTCACGCTGCTGCTCGATGTACCAGGGCTGTCCCCGGTATTGCAGGAACTTGCCGTACTGGCCGGTGAAGTCCTCATGGTGCAGGTGGAGCCAGTCATAGTCCTGCAGCTTGCCGGAGAGGACGTCGTCGTCGTAGATCATGTCGTACGGGATCTCGGCGTAGTTGAGCGCCAGCAAGACGGCGTCGTCCCACGGAAGCGTCTGCTTCGGGGCATACACGGCGATCCTGGGGGCTTTTTCCAGGCGAACCGCCGCCGTGTTGCTGGATTCGTTCTCCACCTCAGCCATGACCTGGGCGGATTGCGCCCCATCCAGCTCTTCGAACGAAACGCCGCGCACCCGGAGTTCTTGTTCCAGTTCGGGGGTGGCGGCCGTCAGAAACGACCCGCCCCGGTAGTTCAGCAGCCAGTCTACCGTCGAGCCTTGCTCCAGCACCCAGAACGCCACGCCATAGGCTTTGAGATGATCGGCCTGATGCTCGTCCATCGGGATCAGCACGTCCTGCGCGAAGACGCTGGAAGAGGTGAATAGAACAGCCAGAACGATCAGAACACACCGTCGCATACATTACACCTGTTCACGTTCTGTGTTGTTAAACGCCATCGCCTCGTAGGGCACGGATGCGCGCGCGGGCGGGTGCCGCGTACAGGCTTCCGGAATACTGCGCCAGCAGCTTGCTGTACGTCTGTATGGCGGCATTCTCGTCGCCCACATCCTGCTCCAGTGTCTCCGCCGCCAGGAAGAGGCTCTTGTCGGCGAGGTAGCTCGTAGGGTACATCATCGGGATCTCTGCAAAGGCGGTAGCGGCTTCAGCGCCCCGGCCGGCGGCGCGAAGGGCCTGCGCTTTCAGGAACCGGGCGTCGTCCGCGATGGGCCGTGCGGCGTAGTCTGCCAGAAGCTTGTTCAATAGATCGATCGCCTGGTCGGGATGCCGCTGCCGTACCAGAAGGTGTGCCTGTGCGTACCGGCGCAGTGGGGTGGAAAGGGAATCCGGCCCCCTGTTTTCCTGTAGCAGCACCTTGAGGCCGATCGCATCGTTGGCGACGAGCGATGACGTATTCTGGTCGACTTCCTGTAACAATGCGAGGGCCTGGTCGAACGCGCCGGCATAAAAGTAGGTGAGGCCGAGCTCGTACCGGGCTCTGTCGGCCAGGTCTTCCGTTCCCGGCTGGTCGATCACCCGTTGGAAAGCTGCGCGTGCCTGGTCCATGTCGCCGCGCAGGAGTGCCAGCCGGCCCAGTTCGAACTCGGCGTCTCCGGCTGAGGCATCGTTTGGGAAGCGCCGGAGTACCTGCCGGAGGGTCTCCTCTGCGGCGGCCACGTCGTGGTAGACGTCCTCCTGAAGTGTGCCGATGTGCCGGAGCGCCTGCGCGACGTACGGGTGCTGCGGATACTTCTGCATGAAGGCCTGGTAGCCCGCCATCGCCTGGTCGAAGTGAGGCGCCGGCTGGCGGATACCCTGCGCGTCAACGGCTCGCTCGCCGATCTTGCGCGCCCACTGCTGCTGCATCAAGGCGGTTCCGAACAGGGCCTCGGGCGCTGTGCGGCTGTCCGGATAATGCGACAGGATGTCCGCATAAGCATCCGCTGCCACGTCGAAAGCTCCGGCGTCCGCCGCGTTCCGGGCCAGCGTGAAGAGGGCACGTCCATCGTCCCGGCCCATCTTATCGAGGCTCCGGCTGGTATCCAGTGCCTTGCGGTATTCACCGGCCTCCTCGTAGAGCCACACCAGGAGCTCGCGATAGACCTTGTTGCCGGGCATGTTCTGGACGGCCTTCTCCGTCGCGGCGATGCCTGCGCGTACGGTCGTCGAATCTCCGGTGAAGCGGGCCAGGCGGCTCTGGACGAAATTCAGGCGGCGCTCATCGTGCGCCAGCATGTTCAGGTAGCTCCCGAACGCCTTTTCGTGCTCGCCGGTCAGGCTGTAGAGATAGGCCAGTTCGATGTCGAACCCGGCTTTCCGGCCGAGCCTGGCCTGCCCCTGTTCGAGCACCTTGATGGCCCGGTCGAGCAGCCGGGCCTCGTACATGGATTGATAGACGACGCGGTACGTGTTGCGGTCGTCGGGGTTCGTCGCCAGGGCGGCGTTCCAGGCGGCGTCGGCTTCCTGCTCCTGGTTGTTCAGGTACAGCAGTCGCGCCTGCTCGGCAAGGAAGATCGGATTGCCGGGGTTGCGCTGGATCTGGTCTCCTATGATCCGGAGCGCATCTCCGTACCGCTTGAGGTTTTCGTATGCTTCCCGAAGCTTGTCGTAGAAGACGAATACGTCGGGCTGTTCGGCATACAGATCCTCCAGGAGGGGCAGGGCGCGCTCGATCTGTCCCGCACGGACGTATGTTTGCGCCAATTGGAACTTACCGGCCGCCGTCGTATCCGCAACCTGTGCCCGAACCACCGCCGGGGCGAACAGTATGAACGCGCCAGCGATTACGGCGGATAAGAGCGCAGATCTGAGCCGCGGAGCGGGACGGAAGTGATACATGCGGAAGTGCACGAAAACAAAGGTGTTGCCGACCTCGGGGATAAAATGATGCGCCGTCGCGTAAGTTTCGCATCCTCCGTCTCCACGCGCCGCATCGTGACGTGACTACCCCCGGCGATTCATGTCAATTGTATGCAGGATGGTGCTATTTGACTTCTTGCCTTCCATTTTCCAGTTTACGCGCCGATGTGAAACTTCATTGCCGGCGGGATATTTGTTCGGCATGGTAAGCATATTGTCACTGCTGAGCCGTGTTCGTCGCCTCCAGGCCGACTTGCACCCTACAAAATTCGACCCGCGCTCAACCGGTTACCTGCCCTTCATCGAGCTGTTCTAGATCCGAGTATGTACGTTCCTGACGTTTTGCGGGAGAAGGATCCCGGTGCAAACCACCCGCGTGGACTCGCCGTCCTGGGTTCGACCGGCTCCATCGGGACGCAGGTCCTGGATGTCGTACGGCTCTTCCCGGATCGTCTGAAAGTGTCGGCACTCACGGCCAACCGCAACGGCGACCTGCTGGTGCAGCAGGCACGCGAGTTCAGGCCTGAGTGCGTCGTCATCGAGGATCCCGCACAGGTTGCCTCGGTCGCGGACAGGTTGCGTGGAACCGGCATTCGCGTGCTGCAGGGACCGGAAGGGCTCGTCGAGGCTGCTGCGCTGCCCGGGATGCATACGGTCGTCGCGGCAGTCGTGGGATTCGCCGGATTGGAGCCTGTCCTCGCCGCCATTCGTGCGGGAAAGCGGATCGCCCTGGCGAACAAGGAAACGCTTGTTGTCGCGGGCGCCCTCGTCTACGAACTATTGCGCCGGCACGCGGGCGTTCTGATTCCGGTGGATAGCGAACACTCGGCGATCTTCCAGTGCCTGGTAGGCGAACCGAAAGAGAGCATAGAGAAGCTCATCCTCACGGCCTCAGGCGGGCCTTTTCGTACGCGCGAGGCCGCTTCGTTCGGCCGGATCACCACGTCAGAGGCGCTTTGCCACCCCAACTGGTCAATGGGCGCCAAAATCACGATCGACTCGGCAACGATGATGAACAAAGGCCTTGAGGTGATCGAGGCCCACTGGATCTTCGGGCTGGACGCAGACCGCATCGACGTGCTGGTGCATCCTCAGTCCATTATCCACTCGATGGTTACCTTTAACGATGGCTCGACGAAAGCGCAACTCGGTTGTCCGGACATGAAGCTGCCGATCCAGTATGCCCTCAGTCATCCGGAACGCTGGGAAGCCCCGCACGCCCGCGTGGACTGGGCCGGCCTGGGCCGTCTCGATTTCGAGCCGCCCG
Source organism: Rhodothermales bacterium (assembly GCA_035699265.1). Lineage (GTDB taxonomy): Bacteria > Bacteroidota > Rhodothermia > Rhodothermales > DASSAV01 > DASSAV01. The sequence goes on along the minus strand of DASSAV010000464.1, from coordinate 12,427 downwards.
ACTTCTCTAAATTTCCTTGTCTTCCCCTGGCATATGAAGCGCTCGCGATGGGGGGGACGGCCCCTGCCGTCCTGAATGCGGCTAACGAGCAAGCTGTGGCACTGTTTTTGGAAGAACGGATAGCGTTCACTGATATTGCCCGCTTCATCGAAGAGGCCGTAGAGGCGCTTGCGTCCGCGAGAGAGGCGTCCCTGGAAGCGCTCATCGATGCGGATCGCCGCGCGCGACGCTTCGTAAAGGAACTCAGTCGGGCTGCGGCTAATTGAAGACCGAATCTAGTTTTTGGTCAGCAGGTGGGCGTTCGCGGTTATTGCAGTTGGCTGGGGTTCACGCAAACCCTTCGCCCACTTTAACACTCGAACACCAGAACACTGCTGGCAACCAACAACGGACTATCCCTGTGTGTGTACATGGAGCCCGTCCTTAATATTCTCTCATACGTCTTCTGGGTCCTCGTCGCCCTCACGATCCTCGTGTTCGTACACGAGCTTGGCCATTTTCTTTTCGCCAAGCTGTTCAAGATGCGCGTCGACCGGTTCTCCATCGGCTTCCCGCCAAAGCTCGTCGGGAAGAAGATCGGTGAGACCGAGTACATGATCGGCGCCACTCCGATGGGAGGGTACGTCAAGATCGCGGGAATGGTCGATGAGAGCATGGACACCGAGTTCGCCGGCGAGGAGCCTCAGCCCTGGGAGTTCCGCGCAAAACCGGTGTGGCAGCGCATCATCGTCATCACGGCGGGCGTGATCTTCAACATCATTCTCGCCATCGTCATCTTCTCTGTAATGAAGATGAGTTATGGAGAGGATTATATCCCGGCCCAGAACATTGAGTCCGTGTACGTCGAGGATAGCTCCGTCGCCTACAGCATGGGGCTACGCACGGGAGATCGCGTAGTCGCTGTGAGTGGAAAGCCGCTCGACCGCTTCAGCGACCTGAGAGATATCGGCACCCTGATGGCCGATCCGTTCACCATCACGGTGGAGCGAAACGGAAAGGAACGCACGTTCACGGGCCCGAGCGATATCATGACGCAGTTGCAGCGCGAAGGCCTGGGCATCTCGGCATTTCCCAGCCTCGTCGGCGGCGTACTCGAGGGGTCGGCTGCCGATGCGGCCGGCCTCCAGCCCGGCGACCGCATCGTTTCCATGGCGGGACAGCCGGTTCGGTTCTGGGCGGAACTGACCCGAAAGATCCAGCAGTCGCAGGGGCAGCCGGTCGAAATTCAGTGGGAGCGCCCGGATTCTCTGGCCAAACGTGATCTGGCAAGCAACGGCGCGGCGATATCCGTGGAACGCGATACACTTGCGGGTGTGCAGATCATGCAGGCGACCGTCGCTCCACACAAGAACCCGCAGGGAGCTGGGTACCAGCTCGGCATACAGGGGCCGGGCGAGGACATGCTCTCCGCCGAATGGGGGATGCGGCACAAGGATTACGGTCTCTTCGAGGCTATCGGTTCGGGCACGAAGGATGCCTGGGTCAACACTGCGGCCATTGCGACCAGTCTCAAGCGGATCTTTACGGGCCGTGAGGACTTCCGGCAGAACGTTGGCGGCCTCATCTCCATTGCCCAGGTGACGAAGCAGGCCGCCGACGCCGGTGCCTACTATTTCTGGAATCTCGTGGCGATGCTCTCGATCAGCCTCGCCATTATGAACATCCTGCCGATCCCTGCGCTCGACGGTGGTCACCTCGTGTTCCTTGTTTACGAAGGGGTCACCCGCCGCGAGCCCTCGCTTCGGGTACGTATGGCGCTGCAACAGATCGGCATGATCGTGCTGCTGGCCTTCATGACGTTCCTGATCTTTAACGATATTCTAAAACTCTGATCGTCCATGCCGTCGGCGATCTGCCGGAACGGACGCACCGGTCAATATGGAATTAGTACACGCACGCACACCCGAGAGCAAGGCGACCCCGTCCGACGACGCGGAACAGCAGGAAGCGCTCCGGCAGCGTGGCGAGATCCCTTCGCATATCGCAGTCATCATGGATGGCAATGGCCGTTGGGCCAAGAAGCGGGGCCGCAATCGCTTCTTCGGCCACACGGAGGGGGTCACGTCTGTTCGTGATGTAGCCGAGGCGTGTGCGGAGTTAGGCGTCGAGTACCTGACGCTGTACACATTCAGCACGGAGAACTGGCAGCGGCCAGCGCTTGAGGTGCAATCCCTCATGCAATTGCTCGTCCGCACGATCCGCCGGGAACGTGAGACGCTGTTGAAGAACAACATCCGCCTGAACGCCATTGGCAACCTCCGTAAGCTCCCCCCGGCCTGCCGCGCCGAACTGGAGGAGACGATCCGTGCCACGGCTGAGGGCCACAAGATGACTCTGACGCTGGCGCTTTCGTACAGCGGCCGTTGGGAACTCGTCAACGCCATGCAGGAGATTGCCCGCCGCGTCCAGTCTGGCGAGTTGGAGCCGGAGGAAATCGACGAGTCGGTTATCGAAGACCACCTGTGTACGGTCGGAATGCCTGATCCGGCCCTTCTGATTCGCACCGGTGGCGAACTGCGCGTGTCCAATTACCTGCTCTGGCAACTGGCCTACACGGAACTGTACGTCACCGAGCGCTTCTGGCCGGAGTTCCGCCGCTCCAACCTCTACGAGGCCGTCAGGAGCTATCAGGATAGAGAGCGCCGCTTCGGCCGCGTGGTTGCGTGACGGCTTCTTGTTTCACGGATGTGGTAAGGGAATCGATAACTGCCGCTAATCGGAACGCTTCAGGCTCGCTGATAGCTGGCCATAACTGGTTGAGTCAGGCAATAATGAGCCCGGAGCAACCGTTTTAATGGACGTAAGCTCTTCGCCTGCGAGATCACGGAGGAAATGGAGGGGTGGGGAAACCAATGCTAAATGTAGCTCGTACAGGTTCCGGCTCGTTAGCCCATAAAGTCTTTGTAAAACAACGTTCTATAATGTTAAGTAGGCTGTTCGCGGTTTTGCTGGTCGCTGCTTTTCTGGCGCCGTGTGCTCATGCACAGGTCGCTCCACCCGACAGTGCAGGGAGTTCAAACGCCGCCGTCGTCATGGGTGAGGTGCCGCAGCAATACGAAATCCGCGCGGTCAACGTGAAGGGTACGGAGTCGGATGCCGTCGTCAATTACGTCCGGCAGGTGAGCGGGTTAACGGTTGGCCAGAAGGTGACGGTCCCCGGCGATCCGGCTTTCTCGGACGCCATTCGCAACATCTACACCCCCGGCCTTTTTTCAGACGTTCAGATCTCGACCGACAGCACGGCCGGCGGAGGCGTTTACCTCTCCATCCATGTGAAGGAGGAGCCTAAGCTTGCCTCTCTGAAAATCGAAGGAGTGAAAAGAGGGGAGCGGGACGATCTCAAGAAGAAAGTCGATCTTCCGATCGGCCGGCCGGTGCGCCCTTCCGACCTCGAAGCTGCCAAGCAGGTCGTCAGGGACTACTACTCAGAAAAGGGCTATGCGCTTACGGATATCAGCGTTTCCCGCGACCTGAGCGCAGCCAACAACACCGTTGATCTCACACTCCACGTCGACAAAGGCTCTAAGGTCCGCGTAGGTGATATCATCATCAAGGGGAACGAAGATATATCGGACCACACCATCGCCAGCCAGCTCGAAAACAACAAAAAGCATCCATGGTGGCAGTTCTGGAAAAAGTCCAAGTTCGACGAAGACAAACTGGACGAGGATCTGCAGAACGTGCTCGCCTACTACCGCGAGCAGGGGTACTACGATGCTCGAATCGTGCAGGATACCGTGTGGATCGAGCAGGAGGATGGCAAGCCGAGGGCGACTGTCAAACTGACCGTCCACGAAGGGCCGCAGTACCATGTCCGCAGTGTGACGTGGGAGGGCAACACGGTCTATCCCGACCAGGTGCTGACGCAGGCCCTCGGGTTTGAGAAAGGCGACGTCTATGACGAGACGAAGCTGAATCAGAATCTCTACGCAAACAGGCACAGTACGGATATCGCCAGCCTCTATATGAATCGGGGCTATATGAGGTTCAATGCCCAGCCTACGGTCCTGGTCGTTCCCGGCGACTCCCTCGATCTTCACTTCGACGTGACCGAGGGGGACATCTATACCTTCGGCAACATCGATATCGAAGGCAATACCAAGACGAAGGAACACGTCATCCGGCGCGAACTGTATACTGTTCCCGGCCAGACGTTCAGTCGCGAGTCGATCCAGGAGTCCATCCGCCGCCTCTCACAGCTCAATTATTTCAACCAGGAAGATTTGGCCAAGGGGCCCAACGTCCAGGTAGACGAGGCGGACAAACAGGTCGACCTCACCTATAACGTCGAAGAGGTGGGAAGCGATCAGTTGGAGCTTTCTGGCACGTGGGGACGCTACGGACTCATTTTGATGCTCCGGTTCGGGTTCAACAACTTCTCTGCACAGCGCCTCTTCGACAAGAGTGCCTGGAAGCCGCTGCCCTCCGGCGATGGGCAGAAGCTCCAGTTGGCGGTTCAGACGAATGGCCGCTACTACCAGAGCTATTCGGTCTCGTTCACGGAACCCTGGTACAGAGGGCGCCCCACACCGGTCGGCTTCTCCGTCATGCATTCCCGCCTGGGGGACCTGTACAGCCGGTACTACAATCTGGGGGCCGACACCACGAGCGTCAGCAGCGACAGACACCTTATCACCACCTCGGCACGGGCATTCTACCAGCGCCGGCTGAAGTGGCCTGACAACTTCTTCAATCTGTCGACCAGCATCGGCTACCAGTATTATCTCAATCGGAATCTGGTTAGCTACATCCCGACGGGCCTAAACCAGGAGATTTCATTCGAGGAGAGCATTTCGCGCAGTTCGCTGGACAATCCCACGTTCCCGATGCGCGGCTCTCAGGTCGAGTTCTCGGTCAAGATCGCGCCACCAATCCCTGGCTTCATCCAGTATCACAAGTGGCGCTTCACCAGTAGCTGGAACATACCCATCGCGAATAAGCTGTCCTTTGGATTGGGTACCGACCTCGGCTATGTGGGCTCCCTTACGGGTAAGCCGGTCAAGTTCGAGCGGTTCGACGTAGGCGGCTCCCCGTTCGACGTGCAGGGCTACTATAACTTTGGGACGGACGTCGTCTACATGCGTGGATATCCCCGGAGCGCCCTGACGCCTCGGAACGGTAGTCAGATCATCGGCGGTACCGTCCTGAATAAGTTCACGTCGGAGTTGCGATGGCTGGCCATCCAGACGCCCCAATTGCAAGCGGCCCCGTATCTCTTCATGGACGCGGCCAATACGTGGAACGGGTTTAAGTCGTACAATCCCGCCGAATTATACCGATCGGCCGGTGTGGGCCTGAGACTTTTCCTGCCTATCGTAGGCATGTTGGAGCTGACCTACGGCTACAACTTCGACGAGTTCACGCCGCTTGACGCCAATACAGACGGCTCACGGCACTGGTACTTCCAGTTCTCGCTGGGCCAGGGCTTCAACCAGTAACCCGGACGTGGAATTTTCGATTTTGGAGTCTGGATTGCATGGAAGAGGTAAGGCGGCACGCTCTGATCACCACCCTTCCTGTGGATCGTAGTTTTGCAGGCCCGGAAAGCGTTAGAACAGGTGCAGAAGGCCCGGTGTGGTGAGATCATGCCCGAATGCCGTTTCTGCGCAGATCCACAGTTCAGAACCTGAAATCCAAAATAGTAGACACCTTTACCCTCTCCATTCCCATGAAGCAGAAATTCTACATCCTGGTGTTACTGGCCGGCCTGGGAGTGCTCGTCGCGCCTGGCTCGGCCTGGGCCCAGCAGAAGGTCGGCTACGTCGATTCAGATTACATTCTGGATAAGCTCCCCGAATACGCCACGGTCCAGCAGCAAATGGACCGGCAGGCACAGGAGTGGCAGGCCACGCTGGACAAGCGTAAGAAAGAAGTAGACGAGATGTTCAAGGACTATCAAGCCCGCGAGCTTCTCTTTACCAACGAAGAGCGTCAGCAGAAGCGGAACGCAATCATGCAGGCAGAGGATGAACTGGAGCAGCAGCGGATGCAATACTTTGGTCCCGAAGGCCAGCTCTTCACCCAACAGCAGCAGCTCATGAAGCCGATCCAGGAGAGGATCCTGACGGCCGTGGAGACGATAGCAAAAGAAGGCGGATACGACTACATTTTTGATAAGAATGGCGGCATGCTTTTTCTCTACGCACGCGACCAGTATAATCTCAGCGACCGTGTGTTGCAGGAACTCGGCGTCGACGTAGATAACCTCACCACAGGCAACAGATAAGTATCTGAATAACCACTCGAACTGGAATCAAACATCACTGAATCATAAGGCAGGCACTCAGATGTTGAAACGTATTGTTGGATTGTTCGCGCTCGCGGCACTTGTACTCCCGGCGGCAGGCTTGGTGCAGCATGCACAGGCGCAGAGTCTGAAGGTGGGGTACACCGACCACGAACTGCTCATCGTGAATATGCCGGAGTATGCGCAGGTGCAGCAGCAATTGCAGGAGGAATATGCCAACGGGCAGCAGCAGCTTCAGACGCTTGCCGCGAGCTATCAGGAAGAGGTGCAGGACTACCAGAAGCGCCAGTCGCTCATGACGGACGAGGCGCGGCAGGCAAAGGAAAAGGAACTGCTTCAAACGCAGCAGGATCTTCAGAAGCAGGCGAGCGACAAAGAGCAGGCGCTCCAGCAGCACCAGGCCGAACTGATGGCGCCCCTCTGGGAGAAGGTAGGCACGGCCATCGATGCCGTGGCGAAAGAAGAGGGCCTGGATCTCGTGCTCCGTGCTCAGATCGGCGCCGCGCAGCCGCTGATCCTGTACGCTAACCCGGAACACATCGTCAACATCACGGACGACGTGGCCCGCCGGCTCGGCATACAGGTGGACGAGAGCAAGGCGCCGGCGGAATCGTCTACTCCCGCGGTTTCCAGCGCTCCGACCAACCCTGCTCCCGCGAATAAGTAATCTCTTCAGAGATCTGCTTCCCAGGAGGGCGCCGGCTTGCCGGCGCCCTCCTCGTTTTAGCCCCGATCCGGAGAGGGCCTGTTTTCTCGTCACCTCCTCGGAACGACGATGGAGCCGATTTCGACGTACCTTTGTGCTCCACGGCTACCTTTCCGCCCATCCAGCCGGAGATGTTCATGAGCACTGAGACCGTACCGCCCGCCCTGGCTCTTGGCGTCAGGCGTGTTACCACCCAGACCCTTCAGGACATGAAGGAACGTAGCACGCCAATTGCTGTCCTGACAGCCTACGACTACACCTCCGCCCGCATCCTGGATGCCGCTGGCGTCGACGTCATCCTTGTGGGTGACTCTGCCTCGAACGTGATGGCCGGCAATGAAACCACACTGCCCATCACACTCGATCAGATGGTCTATCACGCACAGTGCGTCGTGCGGGCGGTCCGCCGGGCGCTCGTGGTAGTCGATCTCCCCTTCGGTTCGTACCAGAGTAACTCCAAAAAGGCGCTCGCCTCTGCCATTCGGGTCATGAAGGAGGCTGGCGCGCACGCCATCAAAATCGAAGGGGGAGAGGCTGTCCTCCCGACCATCCATCGTCTCCTCGAAGCAGGTATCCCCGTCATGGGTCACCTCGGCCTCACGCCGCAAAGTATCTATCAGTTCGGTACCTACAAGGTGAGGGCTCAGGATGAATGGGAGGCCGAACGGCTCATGCTGGATGCCAAGCGGCTAGACGATGCCGGCTGTTTCGCCGTCGTTCTCGAGAAGATCCCCGCTACGCTCGCCCGCGACGTTACGGCCGCGGTTACGATTCCGACGATCGGTATCGGCGCCGGCATCGGCTGTGACGGGCAGGTGCTGGTGACCCACGACGCCCTGGGCCTCACCACTGACTTTCACCCCCGGTTTGTCCGCCGCTACGCGAACCTTGCCGATACCATTACGGAGGCTGTTCAATCCTACATCAGCGACGTTCGGGCACGCGCCTTCCCCACCGACGAAGAATCTTACTGATATCGGATCTGAAAAGAAATGGTCCTTTTCTGACCCCACCCCACACTCCCAAACCTCTCGAACACAGCAACACCTGAACACGCTCCGTGCAATCCCAAACCAGAACCGGTACACCTCTCATCCTGGTCACGAATGACGACGGCATCGACGCCCCGGGCATCCGGGCTCTGGCGGCTGCAATGGACCGGATAGGCGATGTGCACGTCGTAGCGCCGACGGAGGAGCAGAGCGCCGTCGGGCATGCCATTACGGTCCGCCAACCTGTCCGGGTGCGGAAGTGGCCTTTTCCGGTCACGTCCGGCGAGGTGGCCGCCTACGCCGTCACCGGAACGCCCGCCGACTGTGTCAAGATGGCCATTAACCACCTGCTGCCACGGCGTCCCGACCTCGTCGTTAGCGGAATCAACCGGGGTCCGAATACCGCCGTCAACGTCATCTACTCCGGTACCGTCAGTGCAGCCACGGAAGCATCTATCCTGGGGATCGACGCCGTCGCCTTCTCACTCTGCGCGTGGGAAGCGGAGCATTTTGAACATGCAGCCGCACAGGCCGAAGCTATTGCGCGGAAGGTGCTTGCGGAAGGACTGCCGCCTGGCATTCTCCTCAACGTCAATATCCCTGCGCTCCCTGCTGAGCAGATACGCGGCATTCGCATCACGCGGCAGGCACGGTCCCGCTGGGAAGAATCGTTCACCGAGCGCATGGACCCCGCCAATCGCCCGTACTACTGGCTGTCAGGCCGGTTCGTCAACCTGGATGAAGGAGAGGAAACCGACCTGAGCGCCATCGAAGAGGGATATATCTCCATTACACCGCTTCAGCACGATCTCACCGCACACGAGCACATCTCGACTGTGAGTAGTTGGACCTGGGGGCAGGAATGACGAACCGGGCCTTCCCTCACACACTGCGGCGCTGGAGCGTAACGTTCCTTTCCTATTCCTTTCCGGCGAGGAGGGCACCGGGAAATGCCCTGGACTTTTGCCCGGAAATTCATTATAAACAGCTAGCCATCTCCCTGGTTCAGCCTTCCTGTAAACGGACGGCGTGATTTGTCCAGGCTACTCTAACACGTACGGTTATGAAAGGGCATCCACTCGTCCGTAGAACCTGCCTGCTGCTTGGCACCATCTTGTTCTTGAGCGTGAACCTGGATTGCACGAGCTCCAGTGTCACCGCGACGAACAGTACGGAATCCGCGTCGCAGGGGAACGGATCCATGCTCACTTCGGAAGACATCAGGAACTCTCCCAGCATGGATGTCTGGCAGTTGCTTGCGGCGCACGTATCGGGCGTCGATTACAACGGCGGCAAACTCCGAATTCGAGGCGTCCATACACTCCAGGGTAGCAACGAGCCGCTCTACGTGGTTGACGGTGTGGAGCTCTCGTCTCAGCCTTTTCTGAACCGCTACAACGTTGAGTACATCAAGGTACTCAAGGGTGCGGAGGCCAGCATCTACGGCGTCCGGGGTGGCAATGGGGTCATCGTCGTCAAAACGAAGATTCAAAACTGACGCCCGCGCCAGCAACCGTTGCGTCAACACGCTGTGAGAAGTTAGCGCAGAATGATCCTGTAAACCATTCGACCTCCCTGGGTCAGCCATCCTGTAAACAGACGGCGTGATTTGTCCAGGCCACCTTAACACGTACGGTATGAAAGGGCATGCATTCGCCCGAAGAACCTGCCTCCTGCTCGGCACCGTTCTGTGCCTGAGCGTGAACCTGGATTGCACGAGTTCAAAGCTCGCGACATCCAAGAACTCCGATGCCGTGACGCAGGGGCATGGCTCAACGCTTACGGCGGAAGAGATTGCCAGGTCGCCGGGGACGAACATATGGGACCTGCTGGCGGCGCGTGTCCCCGGTGTCGTGAATCAGGGCGGCCACATCAGCATACGCGGGGTCCACTCCATTATGGGGAGCAATGATCCGCTATACGTCTTGGACGGGATGGAGGTAACGAGCCAGCCGATCCTCAACCGCAACGATGTCGAGTACATCAAGGTGTTGAAAGGTTCTGATACCAGCTTTTATGGGGTTCGTGGCGCCAACGGGGTCATCGTCATCAAGACGAAGATCAGGAACTGACGGCTTGCTGAATCCCGGCTGCCTGCTCAGTGTCGGCTCTTCCGGAGCCTGGCCCGGATCGAGCTGGTCGTCCTCGCGTACTGCTCACCCGTGAGTACATGCAGCGGAACATGGAGCGAAGTGTCGGCCTCCGGCGCATTGATCTCGTAGACCCCGTCCAGCACGCAGCCATCCCGCTGGTCATCCTCTATCCTGCATTCGGGCAGGAGCGGATCGAGAGGTTCGGGCCCTATTCCCTGAACGCGGTGCCGGGCGCGCCAATCGAGGGTGAGCAACTGTCGTTGGTCGTGATCTCGCACGGCAACAGTAGCACGCCGTGGGTGCATCGTGACCTGGCAGCAGACCTGGTGCGGGCGGGCTTCGCCGTCGCACTGCCGGAGCACCCCGGCAACAGCCGGAACGACAATAGCCTCGCCGGAACTGCGGCAAATCTGGTCAACCGGCCCAGGCATATCAAGCTCGTGGTCGACGCGTCGTACACCGACCCCGAGATCGGAATCCGCCTGGCGCCGGGCCGCGTGGGCATCATCGGCAATTCGATCGGGGCATACACCGCGCTTGCGGTCGCGGGCGGGCGTCCGTGGGCCGGACCGCATGAAACGCCGGACGGTAACCCTTGCCCCCTGGAAGTCTCCCATGATTCCCGCGTGCGGGCGTTGGTCCTGCTCTCGCCTGCGACGCCCTGGTTCATGCCCGCGGGGACGCTTACGGACGTCCGGATCCCGATCCAGATGTGGTCGGGTGACAGGGATAAAATCACGACCCCATGGCACGCGGAGTTGGTCAAAGCCGGCGTGCCCGACCCGTCCCTGATCGACCACAGGACCGTTGCCGGAGCCGGCCACTTCTCTTTCATGAGCGCTTTCCCGCCGGAGATGAACCGGCCGGACTTCCCACCCGCGCACGACCCGAAAGGCTTCGACCGCCGGCAGTTGCAACCGTATCTTCATGCAGAGATTCTCAGCTTTCTACGACGAACCCTGTGACCGGACGTGAAGTCGTGACTGCTCCGACTCCTAACCGCCGGATTCCGAGGCGCCTTCGAGGACACCATTGCAAAGGCCCGTTATTCCGAATCCGGCTGAACAGGACAGACGACACGCAGAGCAAACACTGCGGTGGCATCGTTCGCCTTCAATCATGTCGCCTCTCATAATCACCGCAAGCCATGCCGCAACTCATTTCACACCCCACCACCATTCAGGCCGCCGGAAACAAGCCCAAACAGATCGAAGAATTCGCAGGCCGTGTCAACACCGGCCACAACCAGGTGAGTGTGGCCCGGATGGTCTCGCCGGAGGGCTGGCAGGAGCCCGGCCAGCGCCCAGAGTTCGAGGAAATCACCGTGGTTCTCCAGGGCCTGCTCCGCGTGGAACACGAGGATGGGGCACTGGACGTTCGGGCGGGGCAGGCGGTGGTGACGACGCCGGGCGAGTGGGTCCGCTACAGCAGCCCGGATCCCGGTGGGGCAGAGTACATTGCGGTCTGCCTGCCTGCATTCTCGCCGGACACGGTGCGCCGCGACGAATAGTCGCCGTTCCGGCTAGCTTCCGGTTTCTATCCAGCCCGCCGCATTCCGAACCTGTTCCCGAACGAGATCCGGACGGAGACGGCCGGGGAATCCATCCACCATGTAGGCCGACAGTGCCTCGCTTGCCTCCGGCAGGTTCAGCCGATCCAGTTCCTTCGCCGCGTTCCGGTAGGCGTCCCGGAAGGGTACGCCGTTTCTGACCTGCTCCATGGCGTGCGCCGTCGCGAACAGGTCCGGGGATAGAGCCGACCGCATCCGGTCGGTGTTGAATTGGATTTCCGGCACGCCTTGCACCATCGCGGCCAGCAGGTCACGGGTCGTCAGCACACTGCGCATGGCCGCCTCCTTCGTGAGTTGCAGGTCGCGGTGATAGCCGGAAGGGAGATTCGCCGGGAGAGATAGCAACAGGTGCATTTCTGCCGTGATCCGGTGGTAATACGCCCGCGCTAACTCGAACACGTCCGGATTCTGCTTCTGCGGCATAATGCTGGACCCGGTACAGAACTCCGGCGGCAAGGTGACGAATCCAAACTCGGCGCTGTTGAACTGCACGAGGTCCGCTGCCATCCGGTTGATCGTCGCCGCGACCTGTACGAGGGCGTGCACTACGTGTAACTCCAGCTTGCCCCGCGAGAGCTGCACGGCCGTCACGTGGGTCTGTACCCCGGAGAAGCCGAGCCGTTCGGCTACCGCCTCACGCGGCAAACCGAGATAGGGAACGCCGTACCCGGCGGCGCTTCCCAGGGGCGAGACGTTTACCTGTTCGTAGGCGGCATACAAGCCCTCCAGGTCTGAGGCCAGCAGTTCCGCGTATCCGAGCGCCCAGAGCCCGGCCGTCGTCGGCATGGCCCGCTGGTAATGCGTATAGCCGGGCATCAA
>DASSAV010000463.1:0-6153 GCA_035699265.1 Rhodothermales bacterium | reverse complement strand
CGCCCACCCCGAGTTGACGGCGGAGTCCGGCCATCATTCATCGGGCAATTACGGGCTGCTGGACCAGATTGCCGCGCTTCGGTGGGTGAAAGCCAACATCGCCGCGTTCGGGGGCGATCCGAACCGCGTGACGGTGTCGGGCCAGTCGGCGGGCGCGTTCTCGGTGGAGTACCTGACGGCCTCCCCGCTGGCGAAGGGGCTGTTTCAGCGGGCCATTGTCGAGAGTGGTCCGGAGGCCCTGTTCGGAAGCTATCCCGCCCGCGTCCCGCAGACGCTGACCGAACTGGAGCAGGCCGGCGTGAAGTTCGCCGAGGCAAAGGGGGCCGAGTCCATTCAGGAACTCAGAGCGATGTCGCCGGAGGAGCTTACGGAGCCGGTCGAAGGGGGCGGGTTTCGGTTCTGGCCCATCGTAGACGGGTGGGTCTTGCCTGCCCAGGTGTCGACGATCTTCGCAGAGGGAAAGCAGAACGACGTGCCGACGCTCAGCGGCATGAATGCGGACGAGGGGAGCGCCTCTCCTACGTACGGCAAGGCAAAAGCGAGCGAATTTCGTGAGGGCGCGCGTGAGCAGTACGGCGACCGGGCGGATGCCTTCCTGAAGCTGTACCCGGCGGACACCGACGCGCAGGCCGGCCGCTCGCAGAAGGCGGTCGGGCGCGACCGGGGCGTGGCGGCGCTCCAGGCCTGGGCTGTAGACCGCGCCAGGACGGCCAAGACGAAGGCGTACCTCTACTACTTCGACCGAGGCATTCCGTGGCCGGAGCACCCGGAGTTCGCCGCTTTCCATACGTCGGAAGTGCCCTACGTATTCAACAACCTCAAGCTCCTGGACCGCCCGTGGGAGCAGGTCGACCGCAGGCTGGCAGATGAGATGTCGTCGTACTGGGTGAACTTCGCCGCGACGGGGAACCCGAACGGGAGTGGGCTGCCTAGATGGCCTGCCTACGAGGGGAAGCCGGGGCAGGTGATGGAGCTCGGAGCGCACGTGGGACCCCGTGAGATGCTGGACGAGGCCAGGCGGGCCTTTTATCGTGAGCAGTTTGCGAAGCTGGCGTCGGAGTGAGAGGGAGGATGGAATTGGCTACTATCACATACATTCGAGCGTACACACAGATGGATTCGATGCGCAGTGCCGGTGATCTGAACCGGCGGAACTTCCTGAAGAGCGTTGCGGCCGTGGGCGGTGCCTGGCTGGCAGCCGGCTGCATGGGCGGAACCCAGGCGGGAGAAGTCCCCGCTGCCCCTTCCGCCTCCGTGGTGAACCCGGACAACATCGGCGTACAGCTCTACACCGTGCGCGACCTGTTGGAGAAAGACTTTACGGGCACGATCGAGAAGGTGGCGCAGATCGGGTACAGGGAGGTGGAGTTCGCGGGGTATTACGACCATACGCCGCAGCAGGTGCGCGAACTGCTGGACCGGGTGGGGCTGAAGTCGCCCAGCGGGCACATCGGCCTGGAATTGTTGCGGGACGGCCTGGATGCGCAGATCCAGTCGGCGCAGACCATCGGGCAGACCTACGTCACGATTCCGGCGCTTCCGGACGCCTTCACCGGGAAGATCACGGCGGAACAGTGGCACGCCTACGCAAAGGAGTTCAACCAGATCGGCACGGCGTTGAAGGACAACGGCCTGCACCTGGCGTATCACAACCACTTCTTCGAGTTCGTCCCGGCCGACGGCGGCAAGATGGCGTACGACGTGCTCCTGAGCGAGACGGACCCCGAACTGGTCTCGTTCGAGATGGACCTGATGTGGACCGTCTTTGCGGGCCAGGATCCGCTGACATGGTTCCAGAAATATCCGGGCCGGTTCGTGATGTGGCACGTGAAGGACATGAAGGGCGTGGCGGAGGCGCAGGCCGCGATGAAGCAGAGCGGGATGCAGGGCTTTCGCGAGGTCCTCGGCCACATCGCCGCGGTCGGGGAGGGGGAGATCGACTTCAAGGACATCTTCGCCCACGCCGAGCAGGCGGGCCTCCAGCATTTCTTCGTCGAGAACGACGCGCCGCAGGATGCGCTGGCGAACATTCAGACGAGCTACAACAACCTGAAGCAGATCGTTGCCTGAGGACTGGGCAGGTTTCTTTGGATACGTGGAAAAAGCTCCGGTTCGCGCCGGGGCCTTTCTGCTAGTGAACGACGACGATCTTCTGCGTATCTGTTACCGGGCCGGCCTGCATCCGGCAGAGATACACGCCGCCGGGCTGTGGCGCCGCGTTCCACGATGCCTCGTACCTGCCGCGCTGGTACTGCTCGTCCACGACCGTTTCGAGCAGGCGTCCAGTCATGTCATATAGCGCGATCGTGACGTGGCTCGGGGTGGACACGTCGAAGGCAATATTGACGCCGCCCTTCGACGGGTTGGGATAGAGCGGGCGCAGGCGCGTCACGATGGGCGGCCCCTCCTCCTCTGTGGGCGTGCCGCCACCCAGATAGTTGAAAGCTCCCAACTCTGACCATTCACTGCGACCTGACGGATTGCGCGCCTGGACACGCCAGTAATAGAACGTACCTGCTTCCAGTTCGCGCCCGCTGATTGCAGAGGTGGTATCTCGGGGATCTCGCGGAATTCGCGGTGATAGGGTATTCTCGAATGAGGGGGAATGTGCTAATTCGATTGTATAGGACGTTGCATCTGGTACTGTACTCCACTCAAGTACAACAGTATCGCTCTCAATGACTGTTCCGTCGAGGGGAAACAGAGGCTCTGGTGCGGTCGATGGTGGTTCTGGAAACACACCGAAGCTTTTGAACGAAGACCAGACTTCACCCAGGCTGTTGACCGATGCGACCCTCCAGTAATACTTCGGGCGGCCCGGCAGAATGAGTCCGTATGCGCCGTAGATTAATCCCGAGCTGTCTACAACGATGGATTGAAAGGTCGAGTCTGTGGCAACCTGTAATCTGCTCGACCGCGCATATTGGCCAGGCGTCCAGATAAAGTCAACGTTCCGTATATAAGCCGCGCCCTCGCCGGGAGCTAGGAGGACGGGAGGCTCTGCTGGCAAGTCTGGTGTTCGAAAAGTCCACACCTGCGACCATGCTCCTACACCGTCTGCGTTTTCGGCGCGCACTCTCCAACCGTACTCCGTTGCAAGCTCGAACGAATCGAAGGACAAGGATGTGCCAGGGATTCCCGAAACGTGCGCGATGCGAATGCTATCGTTTCTGGACCGTTCATAGATTTCGACCGAGTACGAGAATGCACCCGGCACGCTTTGCCAACGCAGGGACGTAGACGTGTCAACGTTGATTGCCCCGTTTTCGGGTGAAACCAGCACGGGAATGCCTGGAATCCCATCTGCGCCCATCAAGGCAGACAAATCCTGTGCATGTACTCCGGTGATAAAAGCGGAGAGAGTCAGCAGGAGCAGGAGGGAGGTCTTCATGGCAAGGTCGCCTTTTCGACTCGGGCAGATCCAAAGTTCAGTGTGAGCAGTCTGTCATTGCTCAGGTTCATCCAATGAGTCGTCCCGACGAACCGAACCAGAGTATGCCTTCGATCAGGGGAGAGGAGTGCGCGTAATTCTATTCCCCAGGTATAAGTAGAGCGAGAGACATTTGCAATACCAATCGCTACGAGGAAAGCGGCGGGGCCGTTTTGCGTTTTTGAGGTGTTGGTACGGCTTCGCCGGATCTATGCGGAATGTCCTTCCTTCCATGCGTTGCTGATGTAGCCGTATTCCTGAAGCTGCGTTCTCAAGTCCAGCATGGGATTTAGATGCCGACACTGCCTGTTCGCTATCAAATAGGCATCGTTGACAATTGGAAGGGTGTAGTGTTGATAGTGATCTGTCAAGAGGATCCCTTTTCCCCGTTTCGCCGCGTCTATGATTCTTTCGGAGATAAGGTCGATCATGTTGGGTTCAACCCCGGTGAATGGCTCATCGAGCAGCACGTAGGCTCGTTCGAGGCTCAGGAGTAGTTGAATCTCCAGATATCGCCGCCTTCCGACGGAAAGCTCATCGACTCGTTTCCCGAGCAAGTCGCTAATGATAGGATCCCTGGACAAGCTACTGCTGTCTGTTGGGAACGACTCGATCAGCCGCCTCACCGCCATATCTCCGGGCAGCATCGAATCCTGTGGAAGGTAGGATACCTTCGTGAACCGAAACCGAAGTGCTTTCCTGTGTAGACGTTCGCCGTCGATGATCGTAAGTCCACTGTCAGGGGCAAACTGACCGGCAGCGATCTTGAGTAAGGTCGACTTTCCGCTGCCATTCCTCCCGAATAGGCCGCAGATCGTGCCGGGCACGACCTTCAGGTAGGCACCTTGCAGGATACGAAGCTGCGGTACCTCATAGAAGATGCCATCGAGAACGAGCCCTTGTTGGCCTAATTTGTCCAGATCCATAGCATGATGCTGACCACGACGTTAAATCCTGCAAGTAATCCGAGGAGGGGATACTTGGGAAGGCGCAGGTTGTCGTACAGCGGCCATAGTCTTCGGGTTTGAAACTCGCGGTAGATTATGGCCGGTGCGATCAGCGCGCTCCAGAAAACCGCCTTGGGGATGGTTTCCTGAACTGACGTCCCCATCAGAGTTAGCGGCAATACCGCTAACGCGAACGTTACCACGATGGTGGTGACGAGGTGCTTCTTAATGAGGTACCAAACCATATCCCAGGACGGTGACTGACCTACTCCATGCAGTAGCCCGGACATAACGTTCCGCGATGATGCCTTCAACCCGCAATTCATCCAGCGTGCCGGGCCGTTTTTTACATGGGCGGGGAAGGCGGCGGGGCTTCCTGCTGTTGTTGCTGTTGCCGGGCTCGCAGGTAGCGTTGCGGTGAAGGCAGGCTGACCAGGATGGCGGTTATGATGAGGACGATGGTAGCGGCGACGAGCTCGCCGGTCGCGGAGCGGCGGATGGCTACGGCCGTCGGTTCCGTGCCGAGGCGGGGCCGCTGCCGCCGCCAGTTCCACGTACCTAGCGTGAACACTGTGGCGACCACGCACAGCTTGATGATGAGTGTGTAGCCATAGGGGGTGGACCAGAGCGAGGAGAACGGGTGCAGGTGGCGCAGGGCGGTCGTGACGCCGAGGCCGATGACCAGGAGGCCCATGACGAGCGCGAAGGGGGAGAAGGCGTTCACCATGTCGGCGACGATGACGCCCCGCCGCTCGCGCGTGGCCTCGTGGCGCAGCACGACGGTGATGCCTGCGGTTACGAGCACGAAAAGGGTCCCGATCCACAGGCTGGCCGCGAGCATGTGGAGGGGGTTGATGAGCCCGGCCCAGCGGCCTGCGAAGAGGGCAGGCAGCCTGCTGAAGATCGCGCCAATAGCGGCCAGCACCCAGCCGACGGGCAGCTTGCCGACGGCGAGGGCGAAGCCTAGCAGGGCGACGAGGGTGAGCAGCACGCCGAGGCCGAGCGGCACGTTTGAGGTCAGAAGCTGACCGACCGACACATGCTGCCGGGCGGCGAAACCGGGGAGAATGCGGGCGAGCTGTACGGCACCGATAATCGAACCGATGAGGCCGATCACGGCGGCCCGCCGGCCCGCGCCGACGTAGGCGGGACGGTCGGCTTCCGCCAGCGTCTCGCCGGTCATCGCGAGGCGTCGGCGCAGGACGGTGAAGTAGAAGCCCACGGCGCCCACGGCGAGGAACGTGCCGACGAAGCCGATGAACTGGAAGATGGGCTCGGGCCAGGGGATGAGCGGTTCCGGAGGCATGATGCTGGACCTTCTATTTCGAGTCGGGTGAATACGTCATGGGATGCGCGACAAAGATAGGCGGTAGCTTCCGTTGTTGCTGCGCCTTTCCACCTGGGCCTATTCGGCACGACCGATTCCGGGCGTTTATGGACGAGGAGCCGTTGCCGTTGTGTTGCAGGGGGTGTTCGCTTCGCTCAACGCGCGGGGATTCATTCGGCGCTCGGATCCACGATTCGATGGGGAGGGTGGGTTTGCGGGGCGGTGGCGTGGTGTCATGATCGCACGGACGGGAATCTTGTTTTCCTGGGGACTCGCAATGACAGCCTTCTTTATCACTTACATGGGGTCGGTTGCTTTGTAATAAACACAAGAAGTAATTGACTTTTTATATTTATAGCGTAGCTTGTGACCGGGCGGCCTGCATAATCCGCCTGAATCAAACGTCACACAAACGCATGGAGGCATAGGCATGCTTACAGGACTTCTAC
>DASSAV010000462.1:0-5473 GCA_035699265.1 Rhodothermales bacterium | reverse complement strand
GTACAAGTACCTCCCGGTGCTGTCCTTCGGGATATGCACGACGGCGAGCCTGTTATTGGATCCCCATGTCGTGTAGAAGTACTCTCCCACAGGTTCGTAACCTGGCCGGCCGGAGATGTCTCCACAGTTGTCCACCTCGGCTGGATTGCGGCCGCACGCGGATGTGAACAGGCATAGTCCTGCCGCCAACAGGCCGGGGGCGATCTTACGCCATAGCGGCAGCCCGGAAGAAAACCAGGCGAGTGGCGGCAAAGGAAGCGCTTCCAGGAGGGTGCGCAACCAAAGTTCAGGGGAGAACATCGGCATCGTGCAGGAGGGAGGATGGGTTCGGCTGAAAGTCTAGGGCAAACACCTCGCATAATCAACACCGTATTCTCCTGCCCCCGTAGGCAAGATGTGAAGGGATCCGCTTCCACGTTCGGCAAATACAGCGGCGTGCGTCACCAATATGCTCCTTTGTGAATTCGGCAAAAGAGGGTAATAGCGAGACCAGAGCTGCGGCATGGCCTGCATCGAGCGGGGATTATGACCTGCCGCTCGGTAGATCTCTCCACGCCAGATGCCTGTCACACAAAAGCCGCCCGCGCACCACAAACAATCGTCAACGGACAAAATGTCGGGTTATAAAAATAACCTTGCCCCACCAGACATATTTTCTTACATAGGTCCAGACGTCCGCCAGACCCTGTTCTTTGACATCCTGCATCGTGGTGCTCCCCACTCCGAGTGGCGGTGCCACCACCCATCGGCACGACCCTGTGCCATCCCCCAACTCCTCCCCCGCAGGGAGGTGGCCCGCCAGGACCGGAGAGTGTCGTGCAACCCGAACACGCTGGCACACCCCTGTGCCAGTTGTGCCATCTCCAACCCTCAACCCGCAACCGAAAAACCTGTGCCATCCACCAGACCCGAGCCCCGAATACAACCAACAACGAACAACTGACCACG
Source organism: Rhodothermales bacterium (assembly GCA_035699265.1). Classification (GTDB taxonomy): domain Bacteria; phylum Bacteroidota; class Rhodothermia; order Rhodothermales; family DASSAV01; genus DASSAV01. The sequence continues at coordinate 4,525 of DASSAV010000462.1, read as the reverse complement.
AACAACAGACCAGAGTTGTGCCATGTGTGCCACCCGATTCGCCCAAAACACCCGGAAAACGCCGGATTCACACCGGCACAGAAAAAAACGAGCAAATGTGTGCCACTCGTTCCGTCACAAACAACCGATCACGGACAATGGACCAAACCTACAATCTCGTAACGCGCCAACCTTCCACTCCAGAGAACCTGTGCCATGCCCGACCACCCGTCCTCACCACCAACAACTGACAACTGACCACGAACAACCGACAAACCTGTGCCAGTTGTGCCACCCGAAACCGCCCTGAACGCCTCAATAACGCCCGTTTCAGCCGGCACAGACCAGAAAACAGGCGAATGTGTGCCAGTTGTGCCATCGATCACACCTGCTCTCATTATGCATTCCTGGAGCCTTCAACCCACGAACCTTCAACCTTCCAACCTTTAACTTTCAACCAGAGTTGTGCCATTTGCGCCAGCCCTCAACCTGCAAACACCCGAACACCTGAAAACGTGAACACACAACCAACCGCAGACGACGGACCACAGGCGACGGACCAGAGACAACTCTACATCCTCTACATCGACCGATACCACCTGGACGACTCGCTTTTCTTGCAGGCGCTGGCGCGGATGCTGGCGGTGGCCGGGCTGTCGCGGCCCGCGTGCCTGCTCGTGCACGGGAGCGGGGAGCAGGCAGAACGGCGGCTGGAGGGAGAGGGCTTCGACGTAAAGCGGGAAGGCCGGGTGCTGGTGGCCGGAACGGCGGCGGAGCAAGCGATCGTGGAACGCGCCGTGCGGGAATCCAACCAGCGGCTCGTGAGCGTGCTGACGAATTCGGTGGTGCACGCTGTGGGCTTGCAGGGAGCAGACCGGGGCCTGGTGCAGGTCCATGAGGATGGGGCGATTGGGGTCGGCAAGGTGGGCTGGATCCGGGATCTCGCGCAGAAGCGAGCCGTGCCGGTGATCTCGGCGTCGTCACGGATCCGCGAAACAGGGGCGGTGGTCGAGGCGGACGCAGCGGAAGTGGCCGTACGGCTCGCCGAGACGTGTGGACGCGACGAGGCCACGGTGGTGTTCTTCACGAAAGGCGGGAAGCCCGGTATTCCGCAAGGTGAAGGTACCGCGGAGGAGGCCGGCCTTTCGGCCCTGGAAGGAACCGATCTGCTGCCCGATCTCGACGCCCTGGTGTACGCCGTCGAGGCCGGCGTAAGGGTGCTGCTGAGCGGCGTTCCGGGCTTCATGACGGCCCGGGGAGCCGCCGGAACGCAGATTGTGACCTGAAACAGACAAAAAAGACGGCTAAAATGCCCGTGAAATAGGCATTTTGCTTGACACCTTGCAAGGCGTAGCAGTAAGTTTTCGCCCGAACCGCTGAAAACAAGGTATTTGACCCTATCGGCACACACGAAACTAAAGGAGGCTACGATGAGCAGGTACACGGAACTGAAAGGCTTTGTAGACGGTCTCGAACGCGACTTCCAGCAATTCTTCGAGAAGGGCAACAAGGCAGCAGGCACGCGCGTTCGGAAGGCGATGCAGGAATTGAAGCAGAAGGCCCAGGACATCCGCGTCGAAGTTCAGGAGAAGAAGACCACCTGAGCGATCTCGAACGTACTACGTGCGTCCAAAAGGCCATGCTGCCCAGCATGGCCTTTTTTGTCTTTTGAAATGAGGAAAGCAGAACTCTCTCTTCTGGTCGTTTTCTTTATGTTGGTCGGGTCGGGTCTGTTGCCGCATGATGCGGCTGCGCAAAGAACTGCACCAGCGGATTCGGTGAACGCGGCCGTTCCGGTACACGCCATGGCGGCTGCTCCGCTCGATACCGTGGTGGTTCCGATAGACTCGACGACCGCCGCTTTGGCGGACACCGCGACGGTCAATGCCGTAGACACGGCAGCGGCCGCCGTGCCAGATACGGCGACGGAGCCGGCCTGGAAGACGGACATGGTCGTGAAGCTGGGGGGCTCCCAGGCAAAGTACCAGAACTGGTCGAAGGGCGGCGTCAGCTCGCTGGCGCTCACGACGGGGCTGGACGCCACGGCGAAGCACGTCTCGGTGAACTGGGAGGAGCGGCACGAATTGCACCTGGCGTACGGGCTCATCAAGCAGGACACCCTCAATGTTCAGAAGGCGAACGACGAAGTCCGGCTCAGGGGATCGGTTCAACACAAGAGCAACGCCACGGACTTCTTCCGGTATTTCAACCCGACGGTCGCCATAGAAATCCGTACCCAGTTTGCGCCAGGGTACAATTATAAGAGCAATCCCTTCAAGGACGGCCGGGAGCTGCCGGTGAAGGTGTCGGACCGCCTGTCGCCCCTCATCATGGCGCAGGCCATCGGTCTGTCGTACGAGCCGGATAAGTGGTTCTCGCAGCGACTGGGTGTGGGCGCGAAGCAGACGGTGGTGGCCGACCCGGAGTTCAGATCACTGTACGGGGTGGACTCTGCACGAACGTATAACATGGAGCTCGGCATCGAGTCCCATACCCGCTTCGACCGGGAACTGTTCGAGAACGTCAGCTTGAAGTCTGTTCTGAGCCTGTTCGGCGCATTCAACAAGCCCGATCTGCCGGACATGCAGTGGGAGAACGAGGTGACGATGAAGGTGAACACGTGGCTGGGGGTGAACTTCGAGGTGGACGCCCTTTACGACCGCGATTTCAGCCGCCGGGTGCAGATTCGGGAGTTGTTCTCGCTCGGCTTTGCCTTCACGCTGTTGTGAGGCGGTTGGTGGATTGAAACGGCTTCCGCCATACTATGGCCGGGCGCTGGCGGCGTACGCGGCGCTGGGGGTGGTGCTCTGGCCGGTTCCGCTCTTCAACATTCTCCACGCCGAGTCGTCGGCGGTCGTCGCCTTCGCCTCGTTCTTCGTCGCGGGGCTTTGGTCGCTATCCGCGTTCGGGAGGGGGGATTCATTCCGGCGTGTGGTTGGATGGCAGGAACTGGCGCTGCTCGTGCCCTGGGCCCTGTTGACCGTCTCGGCCCTCTGGGCACCGAACTGCGGCTACCTGCAAGGATTGCTGCTCTTCTTCCTGTTCCCGGGCATCACAGTCGTGTTCGCCGTAGCATTTGCGTACGCCCTTTCCACGACGCGGCTGCGCCGAAAGCGGCTGTGGCTGGTGCTGGCGGGCATCGGGATCGCGGTGCTCGGCCCGATCTACGACCTGGGTTTCCACCCGCAGTTCTACACCTACAACCACGTGTTCGGCGGGGTGCTGGGGCCGATCTACGACGAAGAACTGGCGATCCGTCCGGGCCTGTTCGTCTTCCGTGGGCTGACGCTGCTATGGGCGCTGCTGTTGCTGCAGATCGGGCACCGGTTGCGGCGGAACCGGCCAGGTGGGGCAGAGCGGGGCAGGATCGGGATTGCGGGGACCGTAGTAGCCATCGGGCTGTGCTACCTGTTTGCCGGGCGGCTGGGTATCAATACACCGGCGTGGTACATTCGGCAGGCCCTGGGGGCCGCGTACCATACGGCGCACTTCGACATCTACTACGATCCGTCCTCAATGACGGCGCACGAGATCCGCTACGTCGCGCTGGACCACGAATACCAGTATACCCGGCTGGCCGGCATGCTGGACGAAGACGTACACGGCAGGATCCAGAGCTACTTGTATCCTGACGCCGAGATGAAAGCGCGCCTGACCGGCGCGCGCCATACGAGTGTGGCGCCCGTATGGCTTCCGGTGCCGCAGGTCCACGTGCTGCTGACCGTATATCGATACGTGTTCCCGCACGAGCTCGCCCACGTATTCTCGCGGGAGTTTGGACTACCCGTGCTGCACGCGACGCTTTCGGTGGGTCTGGTGGAAGGGTTCGCAGTAGCGCTGGAGCCGCCGGACGGGCTGCCGTCGCCAAACGAACAGGTAATCGTGGCGGTGCTGGAGCGGGCGGGTCCGTTGGGCAAACCGGAGGTGGCGGCACGGTTGGCGGGACGGCTTTCGCCGCTGGAGTTCTGGACGGGTCGGGGAGCGGTGTCGTACACGACGATGGGCTCGTTCGTGCGCTACCTGCTGGAGCGGTATGGGCCGGGCCCGCTCAAGCAGGTGTACGCGCGGGGCGACTTCCAGGAAGTGTACGGCAAGCCGGTGGGGGTGCTGGCGCGGGAGTGGCAGGCTTACCTGATGGATCTGCCGGTGGTCACCGTGGCGACGGAGCCCATCGTAAACTACCGATTTGCGATTCCCTCGCTGTTCGAGGTCGTGTGCCCGCACTACGTTCCGGACTACGTACGCGACTACCGCGCTGGCTTGCATGCGCTTGCTAGAGGGGACACCGTGCGGGCATTCCAAAATTTCGAAGCCTCCCTCCGCAAGGAGCCGAAGTTCCAGGCGGGGCTGGCGGCGTGGGCGCAGATCGAACTGATGCGGTCGAGGCCGCGGGAGGTGATCCGGCGGTTCGCTCAGGCGGAGATGCCGGATACGCTGTGGACGGCCAGCGTGGTGCTGGGCGATGCGTATGCGATGGAGGGCCATGCCGCGCTCGCGCGGCGGCAGTACGAGCGTGGGCTGGCCTTACTGCCGGCTCAGAGTGGCG
>DASSAV010000461.1:0-2248 GCA_035699265.1 Rhodothermales bacterium | reverse complement strand
ATTCTGAACGCAGTGAAGAATCTCTCCTGATTCGGCCCTACACGAAGAGAGATCCTTCGCGGAGCCTGTCCTGAGCGCAGTCGAAGGGCTCAGGATGACACACCGACAGACGTTCAGGCTTGCACAAGAGTTTTGTAGAACCGGTATGAGTGTGTTCACGTGTTGGCGTGTTCGGGTGCTCATGTGTTCAAGGGTGTCGGTTATATCCTTAATAACCGCCGATTCGACTACTACCAAATCCGTCCATTCGCTTATAGAATTGTACAAGCAAGAGAAACCCCCTCCGTTCTCGCCCTCTCTCCCTTTCACCGTTCAACCGTATTCGGTATAACCATCATGAAATCCATCCTGTCTCCTACGGCTCCTGCGCCCGGTGGGCCTTACGCACATGCCGTCGAGGCGGGTGCGCTCGTCTTCTGTTCGGGCCAGACGGCCGTCGATCCGGCCACGCGAACGTTGATCGACGGCGACGTCGCGGCACAGACGCGGCAGGCGCTCGACAACGTGGCCCGCATCCTCGACGCAGCCGGACTGACCCTGCGAGACGTGGCCAAGACGACTGTCTATCTCCGGAATATGGGCGACTTCGCCGCGATGAATGCGGCGTATGCGGACGTGTTCGGAGCGCACAGGCCGGCGCGTACGACCATCGGCGTGGCGGAACTGCCGGGGGGTGCACAGATCGAGATCGAGTGTATCGCCGTCAGGTCGGGCCTCATGCCGGCCTGAGCGCCTTCGTCACGGCCACGAATAGATGAGCGTAAGCACGTGGCCTGTTCCGGCGCCTGCTTTGAAAGGGATGAGTGCGTAGTCCACCTGGAAGGGACCGCTGCCGAGGCCCAGGCCGAGCGACACGTCGCGGGCGGCGTAGCCGCTGACGTAGCCCGCCCGAACGGTCACCAGCTCGAACCACTCCGTCCCGATGCCCAGGTGGGCGTGGGTGGGCTCCGGGTTGTCTGGCTGCGGCTCATCGAAGGTGGACAGCTCACGCGAAACCTCACCGGTCAGGTAGGCCCGCACCAGCGGCGCGGCGTCGTCCGAATAGATGGTGAGGGGAAAGAGGGCTATACCGGCCCGCCACGTGCGGGGCAAGTGCTGCCCGATCTCGTCTTCGTGGCGCACACGGCCCACGTTCTGGAGCGCCGCGCCCAGGCGCAGGGTTCCGTTCAGGAAGTCCGCCTGCGCCCCCAGGTCCAGGGCTCCGCCGGACAGGTTGAAGCCGGGGTACGAAGCGGAGACGTACTTCAGCGTCGCCCCGGCCGCCACCGGGCCGAACCGATAGCTGTAGGCCACGCCGGCGGCAGCCGATTCGATGCCCGGTCCCGTTGCAGCATCGAACTCGGAGACCGAATTGCCGCCCCCTGACATTGCGGTTGCAAAGAGGCCCGCTCCCCCGTTCTTGCCGACCTGAAGCCGCGCCGCCACATTGTAGGCCCGGACGCCATTGACCCAGAGGTGATGGGAGGCCGCCGCCGTGTTGGGCGCGGCGGCGAGACCTGCCGGATTCCAGTACGTAGAGAACGCATCCCGGCTGAGTGCTACCCCTGACTCCCCGAGGGCTTCCGCCGCTGCATTCGTCCCGATGCGCAGGAAGTCGAGCCCGATCTCTTGTGCGTGGGCAGGACGTGCGGCCAGCAGCACGAGGACGATGAAGGCGAGGCGGAGCAGGTGCATAAGGCGGAGCCGGGCTGGCAGGATGGGGTTATGCCTGTTCTGAGAAAACACAGTGCGTGGACCCTGTTGTATTTTCGGCCGCACTAACACCCCCACACCCCCATACTCCCACACCCCCATACTCCCACACCCCCATACTCCCACACCCCCATACTCCCACACAGCGGCGGTCTGCCGTCCGCGGTCCACCTTGCACAACCATATTAAAGAACCGCATTACAGATACAGGCGGAGGGTGATGAAGTGCATGGGCTGGGTATCGAACGGCTCCAGCCGGAAGGCGTATTCGGCCCGCAAGAGCAGCTCACCTACCGGCTGTTGCACCATGAAACCCGCACTCGGCTGCATGAATCCCGCCCCGATCTCATCCACACCTGCGCGAACGGCGAAGGATTCTACGGGACGGTATTCGCCGCCGAGCCGCAAGAAGCCCTCGTAAATCTGCACACGCTCCCGCTCCACGGCCTCGACCGGCGCGCCGAAATCGAGGTCCGTGCGGTGTGTAAGCGCGTCAGCCGTCGAGACCCGCGCCTCGTATTCGGCGAGGATGCGCGCCTTGCCACCTTTCAGCTCA
>DASSAV010000460.1:0-13044 GCA_035699265.1 Rhodothermales bacterium | reverse complement strand
GCGGTTTCTGAGCATGACTGGGGTGAGGGATCTGTTTAGAACGCGAGGCTCGGGTTTCACCTGAACGGGGCCACGTTGAACAGATCCCTCACCCCGCCTCAGCCATGTGTAATCGGAAGCGCAGCCTCCGAGCAGGGCGTCGTCAGTGAAGCCGCGAGCGGGATTCGGGATGGCGGATAGGGGGCTTTGCGGCTCGATGTCCTTACCGTCCGGACGGAAAACTTGTTTTCCTGGGGGCTCAGAATGACAAGCGAGAGACGATGCACTGTGATTTCCGAGAACTGGTATTAGAAGTTATATGAGGCTGTAGATTTGGATAGTGTGAGCGTTTGAGGTTATTGTGCGCTGGCGGATTGAAGAAATGCTGGAATTGTCTGACCTTAGCCTTCTCTCACCTCATCGACAAGCCCTGGCCTCCTCCTGATGGACTCGCGCCCCCCTGCATCCCGGCTCGACAATGCTCATGAGGATGGAAAGCGTCCGCCTCGTGGCGGCACTGGCCTGTCGAGCCGCCGCCTTCCTTTTGCAGTGCTCCGCGCCAAGCTTAGAACGCTGTGGGCGCCGGCGGCTGTAATAGTTCTTCTGCTGCTACTGTTGCTCCTCGCACTGGGTGTTGATTCGGACAATCCGTCGGATCTGACCCTTTTCACCGGCCGCCTCCACCCGCTCATCGTCCACCTCCCGATCGGCTTCATTTTACTGGCAGGCGCGCTGGAATACCTTTCCCGGAAACCGGCACTGGCGAGGATTGCACCGGCAGTGCCCCTCGTGCTCTGCCTGGGCGCGGCCAGTGCTGTCGGCGCCGTGTTTGCGGGCTACCTGCTGGGGGTGAGCGGGGGCTATTCGGGCGATACGTTCGCGTGGCACGAGCGCACGGGCATCGCCGTGGCTGTGCTTACCGCCGCCGCCTGCGGCCTTTGGTTCGCTCGAAGGAACTGGCCTTCGCGTCTGGTACAACGGACTTATTCCGGTACAGTGTCGGCATGCGTGCTCCTCGTGGCGGTGGCCGGACACCTGGGCGGCACCCTGACGCATGGCGAAGGCTACCTCACCGAGTACATGCCCCGGCCCATCCGCTTCGCGCTGGCAATCCTTCCAGGCCAGTCCGCTGAGGAACGTGCTTTCGGCAGTCCCAGTGACGCCCGGGTGTACCGCGACGTGGTCCGTCCGATCCTGGAATCCCGCTGCGTGAGTTGCCACGGTCCGGACAAGCAGAAAGGCGGCCTGCGCCTGGACCAGCCCGACTCCATCGCGAAAGGTGGGGAGGATGGGGCGGTGATCGTGCCGGGCCGGGGGGCGGACAGCGACCTCATCCGCCGCATTTGGCTGCCGGAGGAGGACAAGGACCACATGCCTCCCAAAGGCAGGCGGCAGGTGAGTGTAGCCGAAGCCGAGGTACTGCGCTGGTGGATCGACCAGGGTGCTTCGTTCGATACGCTGGTGGCCGACGTGAAGGTCACACCCGCCGTGCAGCCGCTGCTCGAACAGCGAATCGGTCCGCTGGGCGCCGGACTTCCGGCTATCCTGAAAGTGGAGGTGGCCGCCGCGCGGCCGGAGGACGTCGAGAAGGCGCGCGCGCTGGGATTTTCCGTGGAGCCGTTGTCCGACGGCACGGCGTTTCTCCAGGTGCACAGCATCAACGCAGCGCCGCGCATCGGGACCGAGCAGGTGCGCGCGCTCTTGCCGCTGGCACAGCAGATCACCTGGCTGGACCTCAGCGACACACAGATCGACGACGACGCGCTGGCGGTCCTCGCCCGCTTTCCCAATTTGAGCCGCCTGCATCTGGATCGCACGGCGATTACGGATGCGGGGCTCGCCAACCTCGGCAGGCTGGAGCACATCGAATACCTGAACCTGTACGGCACGCAAGTGACCGACGCGGGGCTGCGGCAACTCGCGAGCCTCACGAACCTGCGCTCTCTGTACGTCTGGCAGACGGGCGCCACGGCGAACGGGGTGGCGCAGTTGAAAGGCTCCTTGCCCCGGCTCCAGGCCAACCTGGGGCTCGACGCCGATTCCGTTTCGGTCCCTTCCGGCAACGCCGCCGCCTCTGTACCTGCCTCAGCTACGACCCGATAGAAGTCTCTTGACAACCTAACCAGATGCGAGGCCTCACATGGCTACTGCAAACGGAACCCCGTCCGGCCCATCGCGCCGGGAGTTTTTAAAATCGTCTGCCGCCGTCGTGGGCGCTGCGGCCGGGCTGCTCGCTTCCGGCGACTTCGCACATGCCGCCGGCCGTGAATCCCGAGCGGTCATCATCGGTGAAGGAAAGCACCGCTATGCGGCGGACCACAACTGGGCCAGGCTGCCGCCAGGCAAGCGCTTCGGCTACACGCATGGCGTGATCGAGGACAGCAAAGGGCGCATTTTCATCGCGAACCAGAGTCCCGACGCCATCATGGTGTTCGACGCCGACGGCAACTTCCTGAACTCCTGGGGCGCGGCTTACGAGAAAGGCGCCCACGGCCTTACGCTTCTACGCGAGAATGGAGAAGAAATCCTGATCCTCGCCAACACCAAACTGGCCGAGGTCGTCAAGACCACGCTAGAGGGCGACGTGATCTGGCGCATTACCACGCCCGACCTGCCCGACATTTATACCGACGAGAAGAAGTTCAGCCCGACGGAAACGGCGGTTGGACCGGACGGCCGCGTGTACGTCGCCGACGGCTACGGGCAAAGCTGGGTGCACATCTACGACCGCGACGGCAAGTACCTGCACTCGTTCGGCGGGCCGGGCGAGGGGGAGGAGAACCTGAACCAGCCCCACGGCATCAGCATCGACTGGCGCTCCGGCGACCCGGTGGTCCAGGTCTCCGACCGCCAGAACGTCCGCATCGCCAACTTTACGCTGGACGGGGACTATATCGAGACCGTCATCCCGCCTTCCGAGCTCCGTTTCCCGTGTACGACCATCCAGGACCACGGCGAACTGTACATACCGGACCTTTTCGCCCGCGTGTCGATCTTCGACAAAGACAATAAGAAGATCATCGACCTGGGCGATTACGTAGACGGAAAGCCGCTCACGCAGTGGAGCGACTTCGGCACGACGTACCCCGACCTGAAAGGCTACCCCAACATTCCCCACGAGAAGCGCATCGACGGGAAGTTCTCCTCACCCCACGGCCTGCGCGTCGACCACCTCGGCAACGTCTACGTGGTGGAGTGGATCGAAGATGGGCGCGTAACCAAGCTCACGCGGGTCGAAGGCTGAGGGTAGTAGAGTTCGGGAAAGGATGAGAGGAGGACCAGGAGAGAGCTCTTGAACCCAAAATCGAAAATTGGAAGGGGGGGCTGGCGGGTCAGGGGACGCCGACGACGAAGCCGACGTCGCCGGCTCTGGCTTTGAACTCGCCGCGTGCGTGGACCTCTCCCGGCTCGACGCCCGCGCCGGCCACGGGCACATCCCCTCGCAGTACGGCATCGAAAGATCCCTGAATGAGCGTGTCCTGCACGGAGCTAAAAGTGAGCTTACCGGAAACGGAGGCCAGGTTCAGGATCAGGCCCCGGCGGTAATAGATCCGGAAGTCGGGCCGCTTTCCCGTGGAATCCCCTGCCGCCGGCACCCTGAGATCGTACGTTCCCGGCTGCGGAAATGTGGTATCGCCGATGGGAATGAACATCCCGCCCGTGAAGTCGCTTCCCGCCTTCAACTCGATCAGGTACTCGATGCGATCATTGGTGGGCTGCCAGATCTTGCCGAAGCTCGCCCTCCCGTGCAGGGTGTCCGTAATAGCTCCTGAGAGGAAAACACGGTAGTCTTGTTTCGCAAGGTCTGCACTGGAAAGCTGTGATCCTACCTGCGTGGAATCGGCGCCTTCACCTGCATCCGCTGAATCTTCCGAGTTCGCACCACACCCCACGAGGGTGAACAGTAACACGATGCAAGCGAGGCAAAATCGAACACTCATCATATGGAAAACCGGCGCCCCTCCTTTCTATTTCTGGCTCTTAAATGACCGGGTGCGCCAAAGGTACTTGGTGCAAGCGGCGAGAATCTATGAAGAATCACGCCGTCTAACTTGATCCGCGCTCTGATCGGGCCGTGCTTGCACCCATATTCCTGTAATTCCTGGCCGAGCACCGCTCCACAATCATGCCCGAACCGTCCGTCGCACTCGAGTCGACCGTTTTTTGCCACGGGCTCCCGGCCCCCGAGAACCTGGAAACAGCCTTTGCGCTGGAAGACCTCATTCGTGCGGCGGGCGCAGTGCCCCGAACCATCGGCATCGTCGACGGGGAGCCGGTCGCCGGGTTGTCCCACGACCAGATCCACCGGCTGGCGTCGGCGCCGGACGTACGCAAGGTAAGCCTGCGCGACCTGCCCGTCGTCATCGCCCGCCGCGCGTGCGGCGCCACGACGGTATCTGCAACCATGTGGATCGCGCACCGCAGCGGGATTCGCGTGTTTTCGACCGGCGGCATCGGCGGCGTCCACAGGAGCCTGGGAGGCCGTCCCACCTTCGACGTGAGCGCCGACCTGGAGGCGCTGGCCTCCATTCCCATGGTGGTGGTCTGTGCGGGAGCAAAAAGCATCCTCGACCTCCCGGCGACGCGCGAGGTGCTGGAAACACGCGGGATAACGGTGGTTGGTTACGGAACAGACGAGTTGCCTGCGTTCTTCAGCAGTACGAGCGGCCTCCCCGTAGACGTGCGGTGCGACCGTCCGGAGGAGGTGGCGGCGATCGCTGCGGCGCGGTGGAAGCTAGGCATGCCCGGCGCCGTTCTGGTGACCGTCCCGGCACCGGAGGGCGACGCCATCCCGCAAGAAGAGATCGAGCCGGTAATTCAGGAGGCCTTGCGAGAGGCGGAAACACGTGGCCTGCACCACGCCCGATTGACGCCCTTTCTGCTAGATCAGGTTCGCATTCTTACGGGCGACCGCTCGCTCCGCGCCAACGTCGCCCTCCTGAAAAACAATGCACAGGTAGCGGCGGCAATCGCGCTGGCGCTCGGGCATCCGTCCGGTGAATAGGCGCCTTAGGAGGGAAACCTCGATGCCCACCTTTCGTCCAATTGGGCCTATGAGCAACTTCCTGGAGGGCTAGATGGAGACGACGACGCTCTGGAGCCGCGTGCTGGCAGACCCGCAACTGCGCGATCTGCCGTACAAAGTTGAAACCGAAGGCGAAAAGATTGTTTTGAGCCCGCACAAGGTAAAGCACAGCCTGCTTCAGGGCAGCATTATGAATTTGATCGAGGAGCACGTTGTGGCGCCGGGCAAAGCTACAATGGAGTTTGCCATCGAGACGACGCGAGGCGTGAAGGTACCAGACGTCGTCTGGCTCTCCAGCGAGCGCCTGGCGAGGCTTCGGGGCACCGACCCGGAGGCGAGCCCGTTTGCCCCGGAGATTTGCGTAGAGGTGCTCTCCAGCGCAAACACACAGGCTGAGATGCGAGAGAAGCGGCGACTTTATTTTGAACAGGGTGCTCGGGAGGTGTGGATCTGCTCAGAGAAGGGAGAAATGCAATTCTACCACGCGGGTGAAGACACCCCCGCCGGCCAGTCCCGCTTCATTCCGACCTTCCCGGCTCGGGTCGACCTGGAGTAGTTTCGTCTCCGTGTCGATTCACGATGGACCATTAGCCCGTCTTGGCCCCCTTGAGGCCGCTCAAACTCTTCTCTGAAAGGAGGTTGACGTCGTAAGATCGGATGCGGCCGTTCTTGGCCCTGTGCCGTGCCCGTGCGATCTCGATCATGCGGTGCGTGAGTTCGCGGAACGGTACCCCGGTGGGCTCCCAGAGATAAAAGGAGAAGGACCCGGGTATCGTATTGATCTCGTTGAAGTAGATTCTCCCGGTGGCGTCGTCGATCATGCAATCGACCCGGGCAACACCCGCGCACTCGAAAAGCTGAAAGACCCGCACGGAGATGTTCTGGATGGTATGGGTCTGTTCTTCGGTGAGCGGCGCCGGAATCATTCGATCCAGCGAAGCCATTCCGGCTGCACCGCTCTGCTTGCTCCCCCTGCGGGCGACGGCAGGAGCACCTTTGGCGTGGCCACGCCCTTTCGCGCCCTCTCCCCCGCCGCGCATGTACTTCTCCTGAAACGTCAGCATCTCCTGTCCCTTCGTGCGCACCGGCTCCTCCAGGACGCTCGGGATGGCTTCTTGCGGATCGCCGAGCACGGAGCAGTTGATCTCCCGGAGTTCCTGCACGGCCTTTTCGATCACGATCTTGTCGTCGTAGCGAAAGGCGTCCTCGATGGCGGCATCGAGCTTCTCCCTGTCGTCCGCCTTCGCGATGCCGATGGACGAGCCCAGGCGCGACGGCTTGACCACGACGGGCAGGCCCAGCTCCTGCTCGATCCGGTCCAGCCATTCGTCTTCGCGGTACGCCCAGTCGGTCTCGCGGAACCAGAGGAAGTCGACGATGGGGATGTCCTGGTCGCGGCAGATCATCTTGGAGATGACCTTGTCCATGCCCAGTGCCGAGCCGAATACGCCGCTGCCGGTGTACGGCACGTTGAACGTCTCGCAGAGGCCCTGCATGCCTCCGTTCTCCCCTTCCCCGCCGTGGAACCCGAGGAACACGACGTCCACCCGGAACCGCTCCGGCCTGCCAAACAGGCTGCTCTTTTTCACCGCGACGAGGTCGATGGTGCCGAACGATCCGGGATCGATGATGACGTGAGTCGCCTCCTGGCGGAGCCTGTCCAGGTCTTTATAGGCTTCGATGTCCAGCAGCTTCTCGCCGCTATACCAGGTCCCATCCTTGGCGACGTAGATCGGAACGGGGTGGTAGCGGTCGGGATCCAGCGCATGGATGGCTTGCAGGGAGGAGATGACGGAGACCTCGTGCTCCGGGGACACCCCGCCGAAGGCGATGCCGACGTTAATGCGGGAATCAGGCACAGGCAATAGAGGTGTGAAGGGTTCGTGGCGCTCACGCGACCAGGAGTGTCGAAAGCGAATCGTGCTCGATTTCGATTCGCTGGGCGTCGATTCCGGTGCCCTGCACCCATTCCAGCACGCTGAAGAGGGCGCGATCGAGGGAGGGCGCCTCTATGCTACAGAGGAGAATCGGCTGACCGACCGTTACGCCGGACGTTACGTCGCCCTGGAATGCCTCGAATAGGGAATCTATCTCTCGATCCGTGAGGTCCCGTGAGAGGTCTACTATGAATGCGTACGTTTTCATGGCAGCAACGTCCGCTAACGTACGGCTTCTACAAAACGGCCCTTATTGTAGATCGCCCAGGCGCGACCGATCATCTCCTGCCCGACAAAAGGCGTGTTGCGGCTCTTAGACTGAATGTGCCGCGCCTCGAACGTCCACCGGGTCTCCGCGTCGAAGATGGTCAGGTTCGCCGGCCTGCCTTCCTCGATGCGCGGCTCCGGGATCTTCAGAATACGGCGTGGTTCTACCGTGATCTTCCGGACAGCCTCGGCAACGGGCAGTAAGCCTGCAGCGATGAGTTCCCGGCCTATCAACCCCCAGGCCGTTTCCAATCCGATGATGCCGAACGGCGCAGCGATGTACTCCACTTCCTTCTCGAAAGAGGCGTGCGGCGCGTGGTCCGTGCAGATCACGTCGATGGTGCTGTCGCGCAGGCCCTCCTTCATCGCCTCGACGTCTTCCTGCGGGCGAAGCGGGGGATGCATCTTCGTATTCGTCGAATAGGACGTCTGGTCCACCGCTTCGTCCGTCAGCGTGAAGTGGTGGGTGCAAACTTCTGTCGTCACATTCACCCCTTTCGCCTTCGCCTGCCGGACGAACTCTACACCCCGCGCGGTGGAGATATGCGCCACGTGGACGTGCCCGCCGGTCACTTCGGCGAGGAGGAGGTCGCGGGCAATCATGACTTCTTCGGAGAGGGCCGGGATGCCCGGCAGTCCTAGCCGCGTGGCGACCGCGCCCTCGTGCATGTGCCCGTGCAGGTTGAGCGTGAGGTCTTCTTCGTGGTTGATGATAGGCCTGCCGATCATGGAGCTGTACTCCAGGGCACGCCGCATCAGCCCGGCATCCTGCACCGGCGAGCCGTCGTCGCTGAAGGCCACCGCGCCACCCTCCGCGAGGTCCGCCATTTCGGCCAGTTCCTTGCCTGCCCGGTCTTTTGAGACTGTGGCAATGGGGTATACGTCGACGGGCGTGCGCTCCGACCGCTCGATCACGAACTCCACTACGTCCCGGGTGTGGATCGGCGGGTTCGTGTTGGGCATGCACGCTACGGCGGTGAAGCCGCCGAAAGCCGCCGCTCGGCAGCCGGTCTCGATGGTCTCCTTGTATTCGAAGCCGGGTTCACGCAGATGGACGTGCATGTCCATCCATCCCGGCGAGATGAAACGGCCCGCGCAGTCGTAGACCCGCACACCGTCTGCCGAAGAGGCCTCGCCGATCTGAGCAATCGTGCCGTCCCGCACGAGCACGTCGGCCTGCCGGGTTGCGCCGGTTTCCGGGTCGAGAATCGTTCCGCCTTTGAGAAGAATGTCGTCGGGCATCGGGGATGGGTGTGAGGGTGTCGAAACTGGCACTGCTCGACGGGCACCGACAATGCGTTGTGGTGTATCAGATCCGCATGAGCGCCCGTCAAACAGTGGCACCCAATATACCATCTCTGCTGGTTCGGCTCACCTCCCGACGGATTCTTGACGCGGTATTCCGTCTCGCCCGTGGACGATCTCCGGGGCGCGGTCCTGCACGAGGTTTCGGACCGCGTAGTCCGTCAGGTAGCTGTAAAGGTTCAAGCGGGTGAGGCCGCCGTAGATCCCGTGATTCTTGCCGGGATATACGCGCATATCGAACTGCTCGTTCGCCTGCACCAGGGCGTCCACCATCTGGATCGTATTCTGGAAGTGCACGTTGTCGTCCAGGTCGCCTGCTACGATCAACAGGTGCTGGTCGTCTGCCAGCCGGTTTGCGTAGGTGATGGGCGAAGACGTCCTGTATCCCTGGGGGTTGCGCTGCGGCGTCGACATGTACCGCTCGGTATAGATGGTGTCGTAGAGCCGCCAGTCGGTCACTGGCGCCACGGACATGCCGACGTGAAAGGTCTGCGGCCCCTGACCGTACAGCATCGACATGAGCGTCATGTACCCGCCGTAGCTCCACCCCCAGATCCCCATGCGGTTCTCGTCGATATAGGGCTTCTTGCCGAGGAATTGGGCCGCAGCGATGTAGTCCTGCGCTTCGGGAACGCCCAGGTTCTTGTACGGAATCGTGCGGAAGTCACGTCCGCGCGCGCCGGTGCCCCGGTTGTCCACGCCGACGATGATGATCCCGTACTGCTGGGCCAGGTAGTCGTGCCACAGGCGCTCCACGCCGCCCCACACATCCGTCACCTCCTGCGAGCCCGGCCCGCCGTACACGTGCATGAGCATCGGGTACTGCCGGGTGGAATCGAAATCGGTCGGTGTGATGATGTAGGCGTTGAGGGGGGTCCCGTCCGCTCCCGGCACCTTGATGAACCGGGGCTCGGGCAGATCGTAGCGGGCGAGGACGGACTTCAGCCGGGCGTTGTCCTCCAGCACCTTGATCTGTGTGCCGTCCTCCTGGTGCAGCGTCGTCACCGGCGGGGTGGTCGAATTTGAGTACGTGTCCAGGTAGTAGCTCATATCCTGGCTGAAGTCGATAGAATGCCAGCCGGGCGTGTCGGTGATGCGCTCCGGATCCGGAGAGGCGTCTTTCTCGGCGGACCCACTGATGCCAAGCGGTACCCGATACAGTTGCCGTTCGAGGGGGCTCGCCTTGGTAGCGGTGAAATAGACCATGCCGCTCCCCTCGTCCACCCCGTTGAAGTCCGTGATGTCCCAGGAGCCGGAGGTGACCTGCCGGACGAAGGTACCGTCGATGTCGTACAGATAAAGATGCCGGTATCCGTCCCGGTCGCTCAGCCAGACGAAATGCTCGCCGTCGTCGAGGAAGGTCAGCAGCGGCGTATCCAGGTCGCCGAACGGGTCGTCCATCTCGATCCCAGCCTTCGAACGTTCGGTCAGGACGGTTTTTACCTGCCCGGTTGCCGCATCGCCATACAGAAGCTGGAGGTCGTTCTGATCCCGGTTCTCCCGGAACATCCAGACGTAATAGGTGCCGTTCAGGATGGGCGTCCAACCGAACCGGGGGATATATTCCAGGCTGTCGCCACCCGCGTTCCACGTGCCCGTGTCGAAGAACCGCGTCTGCTTCGTCCCGACGTCGATCACGCCCAGGTGAACCTCGGCGTTGGGCGTGCCGGCTTTGGGGTAACGGAAGGACGAAAGTTCGGGATACTGGCCGCGCAGATCGGCCATGTAGAAGGGGTGTTCCGCGCTCTCGTCCAGTTGCACGAAGGCGATGTAGCGGCTGTCCGGGCTCCAGTCCCACGCGTCGGAAAGAAAAAACTCTTCCTCGTAGACCCAGTCGGTCGTGCCGTTGATGATGCCCCCTTCACTGCCGCTCGACGTAAGCGGGGTCTCGTGCATGGTGGAGAGATCGACCAGGAATAGGTCCCGGTCCCGCACGAACGCGGCATACTTCCCATCGGGGCTGATCTTCGCGAACATCTGGAAGCCTTTCGACCGGTCGCTCAAGGGTGTGAGCGTGCCGGTCTCGATGTCGTAAATGTAGTAGTAGCCCTTCGTATTGCGCCGCCAGACCCGTTCCGAGTCGGTGTACAGCAACACCTGCTTGCCGTCCCGGCTGTACGTGTAGTCTTCGATCCGAATGAGCCTGTTTACGTCGGGCGCGCGGAGCTTGTCGCCCGGAACCAGCACCTTCCGTTCATTCGTACGAAGATCGTAGCTGACGAGGTCGGTGACACCCTGGTCGTTCTGCTCGATGTAGGTGACGACCGCACCCTCATCGGCCCAGCGCCCACCCTGGAAGGACGCTCCGTAGAACGTGGGGGAGGCGAAGAGATCCTCAAGCGTCAGCCTGGCTGGAGCAGCCTGCTGCGCCGAAGCGCTCAGACCGGCATTTACCCACAGCAGCGCACAGAAAAGCACTGCAAAACTCCACCTGTGCATACGAATTTGCCCTGTATCTTTACATATCAACGTTGCCTTCGGCTATACCGAGCCGCAGACTGAAAGATCCGTAATGCGACCGCAGACCACCGGCGGCTGCAAGGCCGAGATGCGGGTGAGCAGGTCGAAAGTTGGAAGACTGAAGGTTTACGGGCTGAGGGTAAAAAGTGAGGAAGCCTGTGGGGCTGCGACTATGGCGGAACACCCGCAGGTGCCGTGAACATCGGAGCGGCGCCGCTCGTTGCACTCCCGGTCTTCGCTCTATCTGAACACTCCTCCGATGCACGATCCTACTGCGGAAGTCGATGCGCTGCGCGACAACCCCGAGGCGCTCAACGACCCGGACGCCCTCGCCCCGACCATCGCCGAAGTCGACCTCGCCAACCTCCGCCACAACGCACGCACCCTGAAGGCGTACGCCGGAAGCGCCGAACTGATGGGTGTCGTCAAGGCCGATGCGTACGGACACGGCGCCCCCCGGATCGCGCACACGTTGCAGGAGGAGGGCGTCCGGCACTTCGCTGTGGCCACCCTGCCGGAAGCGATCCGGCTCCGGCAAGCCGGAATCGAGGACATGATCCTCGTATTCGCGGCCCCGCTTCCGGAATACCTCCCGCATTACGCGCGTTATGCGCTGGACGTGACGGTGCCCTCGCTGGATGTCGCCCGGGACGTGCTGGATACCGCTCGCACGTGGGGACCGATGCGAGTGCACGTCAAGGTCGATACCGGCATGGGCCGGATCGGTGTGCCGCCGGAAGAAGTGGGGGACGTAATCCGCTTGTTCGAGAACAAAGAGAACGTTCAGATCGGCGGGCTGTGGACGCACTTCGCCATGGCGGACGAGCCGCAGGACGCCGTAACCGAAGAACAGATACGCCGCTTCGATGCCGTAATAGAGCAGTTCCCCGATGC
This sequence comes from Rhodothermales bacterium, assembly GCA_035699265.1. Lineage (GTDB taxonomy): Bacteria > Bacteroidota > Rhodothermia > Rhodothermales > DASSAV01 > DASSAV01. The sequence continues at coordinate 1,176 of DASSAV010000460.1, read as the reverse complement.
TGCCGAGTACGTGCACCTGGCGAACAGCCCGGCCACCTTGCGTTACCCGGAAAGCCATCGTCCGTACAGGCGAGCGCTCGTGCGTACTGGAATGGCCCTGTACGGCTACACCAATCTGGCGAGCCTGACCGCTGAGGCCGGGCTGCGCCCGGTAATGACGGTGCGTTCCCGCGTCACGCACCTGAAGACGGTCCCTCCCGGTACACCCCTCTCCTACGGCCATACCTGGCGGTCTCCTGATTGGCGGCGGATTGCAACCGTCAGTGCGGGCTACGCGGACGGCTACCCCCGCAATGCATCCAACGAGGCCGAGGTTGCGATTCGCGGACGCCGCTACCGGCAGGTCGGAAACGTCTGTATGGACATGGTCATGGTCGATCTGGGCAACCCGGACGGGCCGGGGGCAGCGGTGCAGGCTGGGGACGACGCGATCCTGTTCGGTGAAGCCGGCCCGACAGCGTTCGAACTCGCGCAGTGGGCGCGCACCATCCCCTATGAGATCACGTGCCGTGTCGCGCCCCGCGTTCCACGCCGCTACCACAATGGGGAACTGCGCGGCTAAGGCATGCATCTCAGCCCCGCATGCATGTCCCTTTCAAGCTGCGGAAACATTATCTTTGCCTGGAACCGTTCAAGCGCAGTCAAAACGCACCCCACAGCCGCATCCACATAGACGACAACCCTAGCATGACCAAGACCGATCCCTCTGAGATCAATATCCTCGTCGTTGACGACGAAGAAGACATCGTCGATATTCTGAGCCATTTTCTCCGGGAAGGCGGCTATCACATCGAAAGGGCGTACGACGGCGAAGAAGCCCTCGCCAAAGCGACGCCCGACACCGACCTGATCCTGCTCGACATCATGCTCCCTGGGGTGGACGGCTACGAAGTGTGCCGCCGTCTGCGCTCTCGCGTGGAAACCGAGACCATCCCCATCATTTTCCTGAGCGCGAAGATCGAGGAGGAGGATCAGGTGAAGGGGCTCATGCTCGGTGCTGACGATTATCTGACGAAGCCGGTCTCTCCCGGCGTAGTGATGGCACACGTCAAGGCGGTGCTCCGCCGGATTGGTGTCGAAGAGAGCCGGACGATACAGGTCAGGAATCTCACGATCTACGAAGACGAATATCGGGCGGCGTTGGACGGCCAGGATCTGGGTCTCACGCTCACCGAG
>DASSAV010000459.1:0-3809 GCA_035699265.1 Rhodothermales bacterium | reverse complement strand
CTTGCCGCCGCCCAAATCTATATTGCCCCCTCATCATGACAGAGTTGGAAGCTGCTGCCGAATCGGCCGTCAACGTAAGCCGGGTCAATCCCGCGCGTGGTATACGGCTGAAGAGAGGCTGCTCTACTGAATAAAAGTCCCCGGCCCCTGGCTCCGCCTGACCGCATGCTGCGTAGCCGTCCAACGCCAGGAGCACTGGAAGTTTAGCTCCCACAAGCCCTGTCCTCGGCTGGCAGACAACTCTCGCTTCCTGAAGCGCTACGACGTGAGGCCGCTGCTGTCGCACGATCGTCCGCAACCCCGCTCCCGCAGCGCGGTCTTTCTCCTTTGCATTATACGTCATTACAACAAATGGAGGCCCATCGACGCTTTGCTCGGACTGCCCACGCCCCGTTGGGGCGTAACGCACCAGCAGCAGCATGAGAATCGGCACGTTCACAGCCGCAAGTCCAACGTGCCCTGTGAACAGCAGGAACCCGGTCAGGCACAAGAAGAGCACCGAAACGGCGGGGAGCCCGATCGCAACGATTTGAAGCCACCACGCATGGCGTGGATCTATATAGGCCGCTGCGTAACCGGCTGAAAGGAGAAGCCCCAGCACCACTTCCGCGGAAAAGGCCCCCCACATCACAAGCCCGTCCCGCCGCAGGTGGGGGGACGACCACAACCCCTCGAGACGCGCGGGCTGAAACACTCGAACGTGCTCATCAATGCCAAGTTATCGTCCGCAACGGATTAGATGTGGTTCAGCCAGGGCCGGGCAAAGGCGCGAAGACGACCGCTCATTTAATGCGCGGTGTGTGCGCGGCCGCGCAAAACCTCGAGTGAACGCCGTGCTTTTAAGACGAACTGGTCGATCCGAAACGACCTTTGCTGCTCTATTGCCATCCTCTTCAAATGGGGAACGTCTGTGATGGCTTCGATCCACTCCCTCCTCTCGTTCTGCACTTCCGTTTCGGGTGAAGGAACGTAGTTGGAGAACCCCGGCATGTTTATAGGGCAGGAAAGATACGGATACATCAACTTGTTGTAAGCAGGTACGTCTCCGTAAATGAGAACCGCGCGCCTGTCACCGCACCCGCACGCTCCACACACATAGGATCCCGGAAATTTCGTGCTTTCGACGCGGTTCGGACAGGGTAAGAGCGTGCCGCCGTCCCCATTGCAACTCAAGTCCCGAACGGCCGTCACCTCAACGCTCGCGCGAGCGTTATAACCCATGTAGCGGGACAGTAACGCCTTCCCAAAGCTTTTTGCTTTCCGGGCAAATCCGGGCCTGCGCGGAACGACTGACGACATTAGAGCGGGGGATCTTGACAGTAAAACAGGGACGCTCCGACTAGGCCAACACCTCTCGCGGTTCGGTTCGGCCCGCCTCCATCTGCGCCAGCCATGACGTCGCGTAGCGCCCGCCGAGCGCAAGGAGCTCGGAATGCGTACCACGTTCCACGACGCGCCCGTGTTCCATCACGTAGATGATGTCTGCCTTCATGGCCGTCGTGAAGCGATGTGTGATGACGAGTGCCGAACGGCCTCGGACGAGTTGCTTGAATCGGTTCATCCAGTCCAGCTCCGCCCAGGAGTCCATGGAACTGGTAGGTTCGTCGAGCACCAGAATCGGTGCCCGCCTCAAGAAGGCACGAGCCAGGGCAACACGCTGCCATTCACCGCCGCTCAGTTCCGCCCCATCTTCAAACATGCGCCCCAGTTGAGTGTCGTATTGGTGCGGCAAGCGCGCGATGATGTCGTGTAGCCCAGCGGCCTCGGCAGCCGAATCAATCTCCTGCTGGCTGAATGGGCGTTCGAGATCTCCCATTCGAATGTTATCAACCGCCTTGAGCTGGTATTCGACGGGGAACTGAAACATCACGGAGATATTGCGACGGAGCTCCTGCTGACTTAATGCGCGCAGGTCGACCCCGTCGATCGTAATGCGTCCGGTGTCCGGGTCGTAGAAGCGGCTGAGCAGCTTAATGAAGGTGCTCTTGCCGGCGCCGTTCTCGCCAACGACGGCAACGATTTTACCCGCCGGGACGTGCAGGTTGAACCGCTCCAGCGCCGGGCGGGTGCTACCGGGGTACGTGAACGTGACGTCATCGAATACCACGCCTTCACGTAAGTGCCGGGGAAACGGCAGTGGGTCTGGGGGATCCTTGATCCTGTTCTCTTGGGCCAGGAACCCGAACAAGTGTTCCAGAAAGAGCGTGTTGCTAAAGACCTGGCCGACATTCCTGAGCAACCCGCCCATCATAGATTGGCCCTGGCTGAAGGCCTGGTAAAAGAGGGCCACATCCCCCAGGGTTGCCTGGTTTCGAGCAGCCCGCCACAAAATCCAAAGCATCGTGGCAGCCGTAACCAGTAGCGCGAGCGCGCCGCCAAAAAGCTGTGCTACCGCGTCCTGACGCAACAGCCGGAGCCGTCCTATGCGCAACTGCTCACGTAGCCGCAGGTAGCCGGAGGCGAAGAATCGCCAGTGATTGTAGGCGCGCAACTCTGCTGCGGACCTCTGGACAGTAAGGACGAGATCATAGTACTGGGTCAGCCTGCGTATCGACGTGACGCGCTCCCACCAGGCATGCATCTTCTTGTTGCGATGCAGGACGATGAGGAATCCCGGAATGGCGCTGGCAGCGAGTACCAGTGGGAGAAACCAGCCATACGCGAGGAGAATAGCGCCAATGGTGACGAATGAGACGCCGCTCTGCACGAGCGATCCCATATTATTAAGCAGCGTTCCGACCCGACCGGCGCCCTGGCCGTTGGCCTGCTCCATCTGGTCGTAATAGGTAGCCGATTCGTAGAAGGCATAGTCGATCGTCGCGGCCCGCTCATGGATCAGGGCCTTCGTGTGATCCTGCACGCGCTCGGCATGGTGGACGCCGATTAATTGCTGGAGGCTCCCGAGGATCTGCTGGGCAATGAAAAGTACCCCGAGCAAGCCTGCAGGCACGAGAACCACGCGAAGGGCCTCCCACGGAGCGCCTCCGCCCGACTGGACCACGACCGCCACGCTGTCAACCACCCATTTCGTCATGTAGACGAGGGCGGCGGGGATAAACCCCTGGACGGCGAGGGCTGTTATCCAGGCGACGTTCCACCAGCCGGCCGCATCCCATACGAGGCGTAGCGTGCGCCGCACGAGAAGCAGCGTTTGCCTCGTGTGGCGCATCGCGCGTTTTATCAGCTCAACCATGAGTCGCTTTCGAAGCTGCGGGGCATAGACAGGTTCACGCTGCTTCGGCCTTCCGTTCTCTTTCCAGTTCCGCTTCGACGAGCGCGAAAAGCTCAGACAGGCGGTCGACAGAACGGACCCGGTGGAGTGCGAGAATCGGAACCTGACGGATCAGGGTCGCACACTGTTGCAAGTGCAGGGAGGTCTCGGGGGCATGCTTGAAGAGGTGTGTTACACGCGTGTGCGCAAGTAAGCGCACGAGCGCCGCCCTCGGCTCCAGATATTCTACATATGAGCGGTCTCTATACTCCTTTTCGAGGAGAAAGAGCCTGGCGAGCGGCACCGGATGCGTGGGAAAACTTTCCACGTTCCGCATCCGCTTGCTCGTCCCAGGGTAGAGGGTCGGCAGGGCTTCGAAATCGCCCCGCAAGCGGGCTCCCGAATCGGGCCGGAGCTTGATCAAGGGATATCCCGGCACGGCCATCGCCTGCGCCTTTTCGCCGAGCTGGATCGCCAGGATGTCGTCATTCAAGAGCACGTAACCATTCGCACAGAAGAACTCCGCCAGGGTCGACTTGCCCCACCCGGATTCGCCAACGAAGCCGATGGCCTGCCCGTCCTTCGAGACACAGCAGGC
>DASSAV010000458.1:0-2866 GCA_035699265.1 Rhodothermales bacterium | reverse complement strand
GCAATCCCGTCCGAAATCTGGCCTGGGCGAAATCCCGGCTCCGTCGCGAGACATCTCCAGGGCGTGTGAGCGTAGGGCTTGAAAAGCCATTGATTTGAAGGCGGGCATTGCGCACTTGCCGTATCCCACCAGAACGTCCATTCGGCGGGGGGGTTCGACACGTCTTGTATCGCTAGCGTATTGGTGCTGTATGGCGGTTGGCAACCATATCGAAACATCTGGTAGGTCTTGCCGTTGGTGTAGTCCGGGTCACACACGAGAGAGTTGTTCGCCTGCGGATCGCCGGCTCGAACGACGGTGAACCTCCCAAACGTCAGGTTGTTGCGGAGTCCCACCGTGAAATACAGTTGCGCAGGCGGCTCGATCGCCGACGGCGCAGCAGGAACCGAGCCAACGGGGTCTGGGAGTGCTGTTGTTGACACGGGGCTAAGGCTCAAGCGCACGAGTTCGACGATTCCTGCATTTGCATCGGTACCGACGAAGGTTTGATGAGCCGTCTGGTGCGTCTCGGTATAGAGAGTGCAAGGGGTTGTCGCTGGGTTGCTAGTACAAAACGGAGTGGTCGGGCCCCCCACGTGATGAGTTGGATCGATGTCAAGCCATTCGAGCTTTACGGAGACCGGGTTTGCGCCTCCTGGTGGCGCCGTCGGGGAATCGATCCCTGTGCCTTGGAACGTAACTTCGGACTGGCCGGCCGGAATGTCGGATTGAAGGATTGTCTGAAGGACGCGTCCCTCGACCGACACCCGGAAAGCCGTGTTTGGCCGGTCAACTCGGGTGCCCCAGTCGACAGCAACAGAGGCACCCATCCTGCATGTCCAGTTGGTCGAGCCCTGCGGAAGCCGTGCGAAGTAGGCATCCGGGGCACAGTCTGGGGCCACGCCGCTCGAAGTCAGGTCGATCTTGCGGACGACGGGTCGTGCGTTCGGCGAGCCCCCACCGTCGTAGACGCGGAGATGAGAGAGATGGGCCCAGCAATCTGCGTAGCGGGCAGCTGCGAGAGTCGCGCAGCTCGGATTTGTGATGTCCACAGCCTCTCGCGACGCGATTCGTACTTCGACCCGCACGGGAACGCTCTCCGGTGGCGGGTCGCCGCAGTCGCCGATCTGTGGAATGGGGACAGCGGTAGATCCGACCGTGTCGCTCGTAGCATCGTATTTGGCCCAGAGCGACATCGAAGGGTCGATTTGACGAGTTTTTGGCAGTTTGACGAGGTCCGCCCGAGCGATCTCAGCGCCGTTCCCACAATCCTTGTAGAGACGCACCTGCAATTTCGATACCTGTGAGTCGGCAATACCGAGAGGAAGGAAGCCCTTGTCGACTGTAGGCCTGATCTCCATCCTCGCGCGCGCTCCGTTGCGCGAGAGTGGGAGTCCCAGCCTCCCAAAGAGTGAAGGGAGATTCCGCTCCTTCACCTTGACGTCAGTCCAATATCCACCCGACGGTGAAATAGCGTCGCCCGGATGGTTGTAGCAGGGGTCCGCCCTGTCGCCGACCGCTCCGTCCTTGTAATCCAGATCGTCATCGTATGTTGGCGAGTTCGAGTTGATCGTGACGTCAACGTTCGCCTGGTTAGCGATCTGTGTGTTGTATTTCGAGAGTGTGCTCGGAGAAGGCTGACTTGGCGTAGGCTCGTAGTCCGCCGCCTCTGCGTCCCCGGCGTACTCTCGGGCGGCGTTTGCGATGGTCTTCGCCGTATCCAGCTTCAGGGACGGATTCCCCCCCTGGACGCAGTCCTCCCACGCTCGCTGGTACTCGACTCCTGCCGCAAACGCTCCTGCATCTGCGCGATTCTGGAGCTGTCTCTTGTGCGTGTACCAGTTGCCCACATCGAGGACGAGAGCCGCGATCAGCAAGAACACCGGGATCATCACGGCCCCGAGGACGATCACCTGGCCGCGTTCGTCCTTCCGCGCCCGGGTCATGTGCCGCATCCTTCGGAGTAGGCGGTCGGCGTCTTGCCGTTCTGAAGGTTCTCCACGCGCATCGTCGACGATGCCCGGATCGTGATCTTGCCGATATTGAGGAGCGGGACGAAGTCGAACGGCTTTGCGACTGTGACCTCGAGCGGATCTCCGACGTTGAGACTGGCACCCTCGCGTTGGATGCAGACCGTCGTATTCGAGTTGAACTCGGAGCTCGAGCTGTCCGCAGCAGCCTTCTGCAGCGTCGTCGGCGCATACGGGTTGCGGTCGACGATCGCCCAGCGCGCGGTCTCGTTCGCGACGTGGTTGGCCTGGATCCAGTAGAAGAAGACCCGGCCGAAGCCGAGTAGTCCGGCGACGATGACCATGAAGATCGGCAGGATGAGCGCGAACTCGGTCATCGCCTGGCCGTCGTTGCGCCTCAGATTCAGTCGTTTCACCGCCAACCCCCTCCTAGAGGTTCGCCACATGATGCCGCAAGGTTCGGATCTTCGAACTCGCGGGTCTCATCATCGGCAGAACCATGCACTTGCTCAATACCTGCGCTGAGATCCTCAATAGACAACGAGCGGCGGTCTTGCGGGGCTTCGTGCTGCCCCGCAAGACCGCCGCTCGTCTGCATCCGTTCGTCCGTTACGAGGTCGGGAACTTCTTGACCGAGCTACCCGTGTCCTTGAAGAGGTCACGGACGGCCGGGCCGAGAATCAGGATGCCCGCGATCACGAGGATCGCGATGCCGCCCAGGATCAGCGCGTACTCGGCCATGGTCTGGCCCTCGCGCTCGCGGAGCCGCGCCCACGTGTTGGAGTACGTGTTGTGGAGATACACGACGAGTGCCGTCATGCTGTGCTTCCTCCTTCGTTGTAGGGGGAACGCCCCCCCGAGCGTGATGCCTCACTACGTTCCCCCCGGTGCGGGAGGCTCACGGATGGTGCTCGCGG
>DASSAV010000457.1:0-2620 GCA_035699265.1 Rhodothermales bacterium | reverse complement strand
CCGATCGACTTGTCGTTCGCCCGGACGCCGATCCACAAGGTGTCGGCCTTCCGCAACAGGTACACCCTGGCATCCACCGGGTCCGTCGGCTCGAATTCTGCCGCATCGACCGTCCCCCACCCGCCGCCAGGCCTCGTGTAGTTAGGATTGTCCCAGATCAACACGAGCGAGTCGGCGCTCTGCCATACGTCCTCGTCCAACATTCCGTCGAACGTGATCGCTGCGTCCCCGATGTCCCGTGCCCATTTCACGTCGTCCGTGCGGACGGGTGGGGTCTGTGCCAGGCTGGGAAGCGCGAGGAGAAACGACATCAAGAAAATGACTGTAACACGGTGTTTCATAAAGCTTGCCTCCTTGGTGAACGGTGACATGACGGTGGAGTCTGAGCCGGCGATCCACCACCTCGAACAGGGCCTCTCCCGGTGACGGGGCCGTCGCATCGCCGGAACCGGGCGGGCATGCGTTGACGGTACTGCACGTACACCATATAGTCAAGACCAAATGAATTCCGGCTACGATTTCCCCCCCCGCAGACACAGCATGGACCAGGAATCAGTGCCACCGCCAGCCGGCTATCTCACTAGATGCGTTTCCTCCTGCATTAAGCCCGGTGCTGACGGGGACGATACCGAAAGGAATTCATTAACCAGCCGTAGGCCCCATGATGTCCTTCGCAACCGAGGTCGGCCCCGATACGGTCATTCTCAGGATCGGCCCCGCCCTCGACTTTCGCTCCGCCGCCGAGTTTCGCACGCATTGCAATGACCTTATCGATCGAGGATTCCGCAACTTTGTACTCGACCTGTCTGCCACCGGCATCCTGGACTCCATGGGTCTCGGCGCCACGTTCGGACTTCAGCGCCAGGTCGGCGCGAAGAATGGCCGCGTCCTCTTCGCTGAACCCACACGCTCTGTGGCCGCTGTAATCGACCTCACGCGATCCTACAAAGTATTCGGAAAGTACATGACGGTCGAGGACGCGCTGGCGGATCTGAACGATACACCGGCCGAGGCTCCTTGATTATCCTCTCAGGAGCACGGCTCGGGTAACACCGCATAGGAAACGATATATACGACAGCGCCCCTCTGTCCGGAGACTTACTCTCGGACGGAGGGGCGCTGTCGCAACCGGCCTACTCTCGGACGGGGATTAGAAGTCGGATACGTCCACCCGAATGTTCGTCGTCCCGGAGGGCGCACCGGTGATTGCGGCTCTTCCATGCCGGACCAGCGTTTCGCGGACGGCGGAGGGGCTGAGGCGGGGGTGCCGGGACAGGAGCAGCGCCGCCGCGCCGGCCACGTGCGGGGCCGCAATGGAGGTCCCGGATATGTGCGAGATGCCGTTTCCACTCGAAAGCGTCTCCACATCCTCACCCGGCGCCAGGATGTCCACGACGGAGCCATAGTTGGAAAACCGCGAGTATCTGCCGCTTTCACCGTAGGAACCCACCGTAATGGCCTCGTTGACGTGGGCAGGGGTGATGTTGGCGGCATTCACGGCTTCATTGCCGGAAGCGAGCACGTACACGACGCCGCTGGCAATCGACGCCTGCACGGCGCGGTCGAGCGCACCGTACTCCGAAGTGCCGACGTTGGCGCCCAGGCTCATGTTGACCACCATGGGCCGTGCGGGGTGCTGCTGCTTGACCTTCGTCAGGTAGTCGACGACGGCGATGATGGTGGACAGGTCGGCCGTGCCCGCGTCGTCGAGCGCCTTGATCACATGGACCCGGGCTCCCGGCGCCACACCGACGATCCCGGACCTGTTGTCTTTCGCGGCGGCGATCCCGGCAACACCTGTCCCGTGTGCGTTCAGGTCGAGGGCGCCCAACAGATCGCAAGAATGCGCGCCCCGTTCGTCTATCGTGAGACAGTCCTCTACGTCAAGGTCGGAGTGGTGGGCGCCCGTATCGACCAGGTATACGTCCACGTCAACGCTCCCGCGGCGATTCCCGGAGCGTGCCGAACTCCTCGTCGCACCGATGTTTTTCAAGCTCCAGGGCACCGTCTGAGTCGTGAAGGATCCGGACAGCAGCCCGCCGAGCAGACCCGTCGTCGTTCCTAAGAGGCCCTGAACGGTGTTCAGCAGATCGGTTACCAGGGTCAGCTTCAGGTCGTACTCCACCCAGCCCACGTCCGGGTCTGCCGCCATCCTGGCCAGGGTACCCGGCAGATCCGTTAGCGATACGGAACCGGACATGCCCGGGAAGACGGTGTCGTACTGGTACCGGCTCGCGATCTGGTACCGCGAAGCGATCTGGCTCGCCGAAACGGAGTTGTCCCTGAAACCCACGATGATCCTGACCTGCCCGGTGACGTCATCCACCAGGCCGGTGACCGTGCCGAGGGTACCCCCGAGCAAGTCGAAATGGCTCGCCTTCGACGGGCGCATGGAGGTGACGGCGTCTGGCGGCTCCACGGCTGTCGGTGCATCTGTGCAGGCCTGAAACAGAAACGGGCACAGGCACGCAATGACTAAGAATGTGCGGAAGCGGTAGGGAATGCGCATAAGATGCTCTCGGTTCAGGATGGAGCAGGGGAACGCTTCCGGGACTATCGACCGTTCTTCCGCAACTTTAATGGCTTCACCGTTTCTTAACAAAATTCATTTCCTGTCACG
>DASSAV010000456.1:0-7343 GCA_035699265.1 Rhodothermales bacterium | reverse complement strand
GCCTCGTTCGCCCAGCGAACGCCCGACTGCTTCGCCACGAGCGTGTCCAGCCCGTTGATGACGAACGACGTGTACGCCCCCGCGTAGTACTTGTCCACGAAGTCGTACCGCGTAAAAAGCGACCCCGCATTCGGCGCGTCGGGCGGCGCTCCCTTCGGAGATTCGATGTTGGCGTACTCGAACCGAGGCCCGAAACTGAAGTGTGAGAACGGGGCCAGCAGGGTCGAAAACGGTATAATCTGCTTGGTCAGCGTCGGCATCAGTCGCACCCATTGCAGACGCGCCCGATACCGGTCTCGGTTCGAGGCCGCCGTCTCGTTGCCGATCCCGTAAAACGAGCGCAGATTCTGCAGGGCCAACGCGCGCGCGCGCAGATCGCCGTCCCAGTGGTGCCACAGGTCCACCAGGTAGCCCTGGTAATCCACGTTGTATGCGCGTTCCCGGACGGCGAAGTTCGCCGTGAGGAGGTGCTTCTCTCCGTACGGGTGCTTGCGCCAGGCAGGATCTATGATTTTTATCCCGCCCCCGATGAACAGGCCGGACGTCTCGTTGTAGCCGAACGAGGCAACGGGACTTATGCTCGTAACCTCTATCCGCGATGGCGTATAGGTATTGATCATCGGGTCGCTCGAAAGCGTAAGGTCCGTCTTCGTCTCCCCCACCACGGTCGCACCCTGCACCGTATCGTAAAAGCTGACGTGCTCCGCGCCGTGGGTGGTCTGGTCGACGAGCCGGTCCTCTCCCTCTCCGCCGATCATGCGCACCCGGATGCCCGTCCCCCCATCGCCCGTCAACACGAAGGTATCGTTCCCCCCCAGTCCGTAGATCCTGACCTCCGCCGTCACGTCCGCATAAAACGTCCTGCGATACAGCTCGCGGACGACGTCGCCTTCTTTGTGCGTCTTGTACGCCGTCACCTCCAGCGAGTCGGGGCCGAACCCCCGCACCTCGAACCGCTCGTGCTTGCCGCTTCCGAGCAGATCGACCGCGTGGGAGAGCAGACGGAAGTAGCGGGCGGCCACCTTCGGGAGCTTGTCCCGGCGCGCTTTCAGCGCGCGAATCGTGAAAGGACCGATGCGGTCGAAGACGGGCTCCGGCCATTCGTGCACGGCCTCCTCGATCACTTGGTCGGTGATGACCTGCTTCAGGCTGTCGGCTATCCTGATCCATTCTGCCTCGCTGGCGGGACCGGTGATGCGATGGTCCAGAAATGCCCCGTTGTAGTTCAGCCCGAGTACGTCTCCGTAGCGGGGTCCGAAGTCGGTCAACCTACGCATTTTAGCACCGCCGAAAGAGCGGGCTATTCGCCGGGGCAAGCCGTGGAAACGGAAGAAGGCGGCATCCCGGTCATAGGGCACCGGCTCGTACACCGTTCCATACTCCCCCTCAAACTCCGCCCAACGCCAGTTGCCCTCGTTCCGGTCCCAATCACCGACGAGCATGTCGAACAGGCGGGCCCGGATCCAGGCCGCTATGTCGATGCTCTCGTCATTATCTTCTTCCAATTCCTCCAGCAGCTTGTCCGTCCCGACGATGTTGGTCGAATAACCGAAACGCGCCTCATCCGACTGGTTCTCGTCCGGCTTGATCTCGATCATGGAAAGCATGTTCGAATAGTCCGAACGATAGATGCCCAGCCTGGGCGTGTCGGGGATGTACGTGAGCGTGGGGTCCGTATGCAGGATGTTCGCCGCGCGGGCCAGCGGAGGAATGATGAAGGCACCGTACGGGTTGAGGGCCGAGATCATGTCCTGAACCGCGTACGCCGCTATCGTCTCACGTAGGTACGGCGGAATCGACTTGGTGGGGTCCTTGTCGATGGAACGCAAATGGTATTCGTCCCCGTCGCCCCCCACCACGTGGAGCGAAAAGGTCTGTAACCCGCCGCCCCGCTCGAACGGCGTGAGCCCGCCCGCCGTGCAGCCCATGTCCAGCACAGGAACCTGGATCGGGGCGCGCCACACGTCCCGGTACCCTGATCCGAACAGGAGCCTGCGGATCGGCCCGGCCGTATAGCGCCGCCCGGCCGAAACCGTCACTGTGCTGTCCGAGCAGAATTGAAACGGCACCTGATAGGTCAGGTGGGGCGGCCGCGGGCGGGGCTCAACATTCTCGTCCTGTAACGCCTCCTCGATTTCCGCCGACACCTCCGCCTGCTCCAGGCTGTCCGCCGCCGTCGGCGTCACCGCTTCGCCCCCGCCCTGCGCCGTACCCTGGGATGATGGCGGCCCCGCCCCTTCGATGACGGTGCCGCCGCGGCTCCCTGTAGACTGTCCTGACGGGGTGGTCGCCGGAGACGCTGCCACGCCGTCCGTACCCCGTGTTTGACCGGGTTGTCCGGTTTCACCACCCACATGCTCTGCAGCCCCGCCGCTCACGCTGTTCATCGTGTCCGTCACGCTCACGACAGGCGTGCCGAGTTTAGGCGCAGCAGCCACGGCGGGCTCCGGTTCCGTCACGTCGTTCGGCTCGTTGACGGCCGCACTGAAAATCATCTCGCCCTCAGACCCATCTCCGCTCGGCGCCCAGAATTCGAGCCAGACGGCGCCGTTCCGGTAGTATTTGAGCCTGGCGTAGCCCGGACTCTCCCTCGCAAATATCTCGCCGTGGCCGTGCGCCACGTATCCATCCTTGCTCCCGGCGCCGCTCACGATGTAGTGCTGCTTGCCGTCCCGGAAATACTGGAGATTGTGGTCGTGCCCCGACGCATAGATCAACCCAGGGTGCTGCCTGAACACGGAGAGCAGCCCCTGGCGCAGGACGCGGTAGTGCCGGTTGCTAAGATCCTGCGGCGTGCCCAGATATCCCCGGCTCAGGGGAACGGGCAAAAGCGAACTCGAACGAAAATACCCGCCGTGCTCCCCGTTCGAGTACATGGGGTGATGTCCCACGACCAGCAGCTTCTCATCCGCGTGAAGCCTGAGGATATCGTCCAGACGAACCAGGAACTCGCCCTGAAGCTCGAGGTCGTACGTGCCGGTATTGCCATATACCTTGTTCGGCTCCAGCCACCATTCCGTATCGAGCGCGACCAGGAGGAGGCTGTCCGTGAGCTGCACCACCTCGGGTCCCGGAAAGCCGTTGTTCGGCAGGAAGGCGTTCGGCTTGTCGATGTGGCTCTCGACGAATTCCTCCTGGCGCCGCAAGGCGTTCACGTCGCCGCCGAGGCCGGCCCCGCCCCAATCGTGGTTGCCCGGTATGAATACGACGGGTCCGGGGATATCCTCGCCGATGTCGATCTGCGCCAGGATGCGCGCTTCCGCGTCCTCCCGCGTTGGTGCGCTGGCTGGCGGCATACCCGTCGGGTATATATTGTCGCCCAGGAACACCAGTGCTGCGTTGGTGCTCTCTTTCTCGACCTGCGCGTCGAGCAGCTTCAACTGGGGCTGGAGCGTACCGTTCGGCTGGTATGGGTTGCCCGCATCCCCTACGAGATACACCGTATATACGAGAAGTGAATCGGGCGGCTGCTCCGCGTTCTCATTTAACAGCCCGGCGAGCCGCGTCGTCCCACAGGCGCCGACGTTGACGAATAGCAAAACCAGCAGGGCAGTCGTAACGCCCCGGCGTAACCGCAGCCATCGACTACGCCCGACACCCTTCCAGTGCTGTTCCAAAGTGCCCTCCCGACTCGTCCCTACTTGCATCTAACCTCTTGCATAGTAGCCGCATCAGCCGGTGAAGGTATATGACACCAGCATCGCGGGCCGTTTCTGGCCTTCGCTCGAAATCAACATATCTCCGTTCGGCAAAAACCCGATCCCCTCCGGCTGCTCCAGAAGATCGCCATCCAGCTTGTCGACCCGTAAAATCTCACCCGACGGCCCCAACACGACGATCACCTTCAAAACCGACGAAAGCACGTACAGGTCGCCGGTGACCGGGTGAAAAGCCATGGCTGACGGCTTGAAGTCTTCAGCGTCTTTCTCATCTATCCCTGCCACGCGGGCGATCTCGTCGAACGGAATGACGAATTCAGGCTCTTCCCCTACCTTCCCTGCTTCTATATCGTATGCATAAATCGCGCGCGCGTCTTTGATGCCCTTTCCAGGATCTTCCTTACAAGAGACCAACAGCCGATGCGAGCCCGTGTGATAGGCAAGCCCCTCGGCATCACACCCCTTGGGCAGATCGAGTTCGTACTCGTCTACCTGTTCGTTCCCCGACTCCCAACCGCTCTGCAGCGCGAACAGCGTCCCGTCGCTCCGCAGCACGTACAGCGCCCCGCCTACAGGCTCCACCTCCTCGAAGTCGCCCTTCTTCCCAAACTTCACCTCGTTCAGCACCTTGCCGCTCTGAGCATCGAGCACGTACACCCTGCCTCGATTGTCCTCGTTCACAACGAGCTTCGTTCCGCCCAGGGGCGCCACGCTCGAAACTTCCTTCAGTTCGTCAGGCAGCGGGTGCCTGGCCGAGGGGGCGGAGAAGTCGTACCCGCTGTCCGCCGGGCGCCCGGCCGGATCGCCTCCCGCCGTCAAATCCTCAGATGTACCAGCCTGGGGTGTGCCGCTACTTTCCAGTGACGCGCCTTCCGGCGCCTGCCTGCAAGATGCCGTCATAAACATGACCAGAAGTAGCACCCCAAAAATTGCATTGAGAAAAACCTGAAATATCATGTAATCACGTTAGAACAACGCTCCCCGAGGGGGTTACTGCTACACCGATCACGTCGGTGCGAGCATGGACCCTCGGGCCGCTGATTCCGCTTTTAAATTGCCAGAAAAGATGAAATCCGACGTATTCGCCCCTATCGCCGAACCCACCGAAGTCGTCACCGATGCGGCGGCTTTTATATACAGCACGTACAAGGAGAAGCTCCCCGAGTCACTCCTGTTTCACACCTACCAGCACGCCGTGGACGTAGCCTCCGCCGCCAAGAAAATCGCCGGGAAGTCCGATCTCGACCCAGGCGCCCGCGCCCGCGTCGAACTGGCGGCCCTGTTCCACGACACCGGGTACGTCGAAAGCTACACGGACCACGTGGACGAGAGCGTCCGGATCGCCTCCGGCTTCCTCGCAGACCGAGGCGTCCCGACCGATGACGTCGAGCACGTCGCAAGCCTCATCCGGTATGTCCACTCCGGAAACGAGCCGGACGGCACGGAGGAAGCCATCCTGCATGACGCCAATCTCGCCTTTGCAGGCCGCAAGAAGTTCTTCGACCGCTCGGAGCGCCTCCGGCTGGAATGGGAGCGCGCGCTGGAATGCACCTTATCCCGGCGAGATTGGGCCGAACGGCAGCTCCGCTTCCTCAACTCGATCCACTACGCCACCGACTACGCCCAAAAGAAGTATGCGCGGCGGCTCGGAAAGAACGTGGATGCCGTCTTGAAAATTCTCGGCAGCGAACTCATCCCCGAGGATCTCCGCGACAGCATCGAGCCCAAGGTGGTCCCGGAACGGGGCATCGAAACCATGTTCCGCACGACCTTCCGCACGCACATCACCTTGAGTTCTATCGCGGACAATAAGGCCCACCTGATGATCACCGTCAATGCGATTCTCCTATCCATCATCGTCTCCTACGTATCCACGCATCTTCAGACGGATCCCTGGCTCATGATCCCGTCCGCCGCCCTGCTGCTCACGAGCCTCGTCACCATCATCTTCGCCATCCTCAGCACACGCCCGAAGGTGACCAGCAAGTCGCTCTCGCTGGCGGACGTCCGCCGTAATCCCAAAACAGACATCCTCTTCTTCGGCAACTTCACGAACCTCTCGCAGAGCGACTTCCTGGCGGGCGTCCGCGAACTCATGGCGGACCGGGACCTGCTCTACGACAATCTGAGCTCCGACCTCTACGCGCTCGGCGTGGTGCTTCGGCGCAAGTACCAGCTACTGTGGTTCTCCTACACCACCTTCATGGCCGGGCTCATCCTCAGCGTCGCCCTCTTCGTCGTCTTCTACCTGATCTAAACACAATCAGGCATGATTACGCTCGTGTCGGTGGCGTGCTCTGTTTCGGGGCAGGGCGCGTCGGCACGTGTGGATAAAATTTCAACTCCGTTGCGCTATCTAACCGAACACCCGGCCCTATCTTCTCACATCTGCACGTCGAACCATCCGGAGTGAGGTATGAATTCCACCAGCAGCCTCTCCCTTATTGAACTGCTCGATCTCGTTTGGCGCGATGGACTGATCGACCGATACGAAGCGGGGGTTTCCGAGGTGACGATATACCAGAACGGTGAGACCTACTCGCTCGGAATCGAAAGCGCGAAAGACTTCCTGGGGCGCGTCGTCAGGGCCATGAGCCTGGATCGGCAGCCCGCGATCTGACGTCCTGCACGCGAACCGGCGGATCGCTTCAGTACCCGAACGGGCGTCGTAACCCTCGCGCCCGGTACCCCGCCGTCACCTCACCGCGTCCCCTCCCCCTTTGGTCCGCTCCCCCGTTTCCCCTTTCCCGCCCTTACGCATTCCCAAAGCCATACCCGACCACGACCGGCCAACTGCTCACTGCCGAAACATCAAGGTTATGAAAATAACCTTGCGCCCCAGAACATGTAATTATACATAGATCCAGACCTCCCCCGGCCCTACCTGCGCCCTGTTCTTTGACACACGGCATCCACCCTGCCCCGGAAAACCACGTGAACCGTGTGCAAAGTGTGCAACCAGCCTCCTCACGTGAAGACGCGGACACTCCGCCATGCGCGTGCAATGTGTGCAACGGACTGCCGGGAGCAGAGAGCGAAGAACAAAGACCGCCATCCCTTAACATTCTGATAACAGTAGCCAGCTATCTTGCCCGGCGTGGTGTAGATCGCACAACCAACATCAGCGCATATGTTTGAAAGTCGGCTCACTAGAACCGTAGTTCTCCTGCTCGCCTTTATATGGATCTGCCACGCCGCCGCCACGGAGTGCAGGGCACAGGCAGAGAACCCCCTTCATATCAGCGGTCTCGCTTTTCTGGATTACTACTACACAATCGCCGCCCCAGACGGTTCTGAACTGGAGGGGCAGAACGGATTCACCTATCGGCGCCTTTACCTGACCGCTGATTATAAGATTTCGGAAGCCTTCTCAGGACGCGCCCGCCTGGAGGCGAACGACGGCTCCATCCAGCCGTTCGTCAAGGATCTATATCTGCGGTGGACGTTGCCGTCGCATCACACGCTTCGTTTCGGCATCATTCCGACCCCCGCAGTCGAGTTGTCCGAATCGGTCTGGGGATTCCGTAGCCTGGAGAAAACACCGCTCGACCTGTTTGGCTTTGTTTCTTCACGCGACATGGGCGTTCGCCTTGATGGTACAGCCTTCGGGAACGGCATCCTCAGCTACAACGTGATGTTCGCCAACAACAACTCGGTGCGCCCGGAGGACGATCCGCACAAGCG
>DASSAV010000455.1:0-2953 GCA_035699265.1 Rhodothermales bacterium | reverse complement strand
TCAATTCGGCATCAATCTGGGCGATGCTATCGCGGAGTTCGGCGGCGCGTTCGAATTCGAGGTTTTCGGCGGCTTCCACCATTTCCTTGCGGAGTTGGGCCAGGAGGTCGCGTTTCTGGTCGTCTGAGAGATACTTGACGAGGGGGTCGGCGACGGCCAGGGCCTGGCCGGTCTCAGCGTACCGGTAAGAGCCGGGGCCGCCTTCGACGGCGTGCTTCTCGTCGGCGACAGCGGTGCCGCGGAGGATCTGCTCGCGCGATTTGGTGACGGTACGGGGCGTGATGCCGTGCTCCTGGTTGTATTCTAACTGGATTTCGCGGCGGCGTCCGGTCTCCTCCATCATGCGCCGCATGGAGCCCGTGATGGTATCCGCATACATGATGATCCGGCCTCTGGCGTTGCGGGCGGCGCGCCCGGCGGTCTGGATCAGCGAGCGGTCGCTACGAAGGAAGCCTTCCTTGTCCGCGTCGAGGATGACGACGAGAGAGACTTCCGGGAGGTCGAGGCCCTCGCGGAGGAGGTTGACGCCGATAAGCACGTCGAAGGCGCCCAGGCGCAGGTCGCGGAGGATATCCACGCGCTCCAGGGCATCCAGGTCGGAGTGGAGCCAGCGGACGCTGACCCCGAAACTGTCCAGGTACTCGGAGAGGTCTTCGGCCATGCGCTTGGTGAGGGTGGTCACGAGGACGCGCTCGTTGCGCTCGACGCGAAGCTGGACCTCGTGCAGCAGGTCGTCGATCTGGTTCTCGGTGGGGCGGACTTCGACTTCGGGATCCGGGACGCCGGTGGGTCGGATGATCTGCTCCACGAAGATGCCGCCGCTCTTTTCGAGCTCGTAGTCGCCGGGGGTGGCGCTGACGTAGACGGTTTGCTTCTGGATCTCCTCGAACTCCTCGAAGGTCATGGGGCGGTTGTCCAGGGCAGAAGGGAGGCGGAAGCCATACTCCACAAGTGTCAGCTTGCGGGCGCGGTCGCCGTTGTACATAGCGCGCACCTGCGGGATAGTGACGTGGCTCTCGTCGATGACCAGGAGGAAGTCTTTCGGGAAGTAGTCGAACAGGCAGTAGGGGCGCTGGCCAGGCTGGTGGCCGGTGAGGTGGCGGCTATAGTTCTCGATGCCCGAGCAGAAGCCTACCTCTTTCATCATTTCCATGTCGAACAGCGTTCGCTGTTCCAGGCGCTGGGCCTCCAGCAGCTTGCCGGCGTCGCGCAGCACAGCGAGGCGCCACTGTAACTCTTCTTCGATGCTTTTGAGGGCACGCTGGAGCTGGTCTTGCGGGGTGACGAAGATCTTGGCGGGGTAGATGGTGACCAGTTCTTCCTCCCGCAGCACCTCGCCGGTGAGGGCGTCGATGACGCTGATCTTTTCGATCTCATCGCCCCAGAACTCCAGGCGGTAGGCGGTTTCTTCCATGTAGGCCGGGAAGATGTCCACCACGTCGCCCCGGACGCGGAAGTTGCCGGGGACGAATTCGACGTCGTTCCGGTTATAGAAGATATTGATGAAGCCATGCAGGAGGTCGTTGCGGGGGATCTCCTGGCCGACCTGTACCTGTACGATCTGGGACTTGTATTCCTCCGGCGAGCCGAGGCCATAGATGCATGAGACGCTGGCGACGACGATCACGTCTTTTCGGCCCGAGACGAGGGAACTGGTAGCCCGGAGGCGGAGGCGGTCGATCTTCTCATTGATCGACATGTCCTTCTCGATGTAGGTATCCGAGTGGACGATGTAGGCCTCGGGCTGGTAGTAGTCGTAGTACGAGATGAAGAACTCGACGGCGTTGTCGGGGAAGAACTGCTTGAGTTCGGCGTAGAGCTGGGCGGCGAGGGTCTTGTTGTGGGACATGACCAGCGTGGGCCGGTTGAGGTTCTGGACGACGTGCGCCATCGTGAACGTCTTGCCGGTGCCCGTTGCCCCGAGGAGCACCTGGTCGGCATCGCCGCGGAGGATGCCCTCGGTGAGCTCTTCGATGGCCCTGGGCTGGTCGCCGGTGGGCGTGAAGTCGGAGTCTATTTTGAACCGGGTGTCGGTGAGGGACAGGGACATGCTCGTTTGTCAGTGGTCAGTGGTTCGTTGTTGGTCGTGTTTACGTGTTCAGGTGAGCGGGTGTTCGAGACGACCGCAGACGGCCGACCGCAGATCTCGGACTGTTCCGGAGTGAATTGTAACGGACCTTACAGGTGAGCGGGTTAGTTCTTGGTGCTTAGTTTTTGGTGCTTCGGCTGGTTCGGGGCAGGTGGGGTGTCAATTGTAACGGATCTTACAGTTTGTGTGTTGTTGTAGAGCGTGTACGAGGCATCATCGCACACGTTCGATGGAGTGTTCGGGTGTTTACGTGTTCAAGTGTTCGCGTGTTAAAGTGTCTGAGGGGCGCGGGTGAATTGTAACGGATCTTACAATCTGAGCCATGCCATTGCACAGATTGCACGCGCGCAACGGAGTGTTCTCGTGCTTCATGTGTTCACGTGAGGAGTCGGGGTGGTCTGTTTCTAACGCGCGCAGCACGCATCATTGCACACTTTGCACACTTTTGGTCAGTTGTTTGTTGTTCGGGGCTGGGGTAGCGGTGATACCAAATCCGGTAGATCAGTGCTCATTTGAACCTTTGAATCCACCACCCCTGTATCCCCTTCCCTCGAAAACTCGGGACAGGCTCTGTCCAGGAGGGGAGCTTCTTCCATTCTGCTATTCTGTAAGGGATTAGGCGTATTTGGTATGAATTGTAACGGATCTTACAGGTTGAGCGGTTCGGTTGCACACTTTGCACGTGGAATGCGGGATTGTTGGGGCAGGTCATTCTCAACTGGTTGATCCGGATGCAGGGTGTTAAGGTAGGGAAGGGGAGCGACAGTCCTGTGGCACGGGGCGTTGCTTTCTGCTGCTTTCAGGGCGAGGTGCTCAGTCGGGTTTCAGGGACCGGAGAGCGTCTTTCGTCAGTCGCTTCGCTCG
>DASSAV010000454.1:0-14679 GCA_035699265.1 Rhodothermales bacterium | reverse complement strand
GCGGGGGACGCCGCCGTAGGCTTTCTCCAGCAGGCCGAACGTCTGGTGGTCGGCCTTGAGGCTCTTCAGCACCTTTTCGAGTTGGCCGTTCTCGCGGATCTCCTCGTTACCGGCAAGCTCCTTGAGGTAGGGCAGGATGCGCTCGAAGAAGGAGATGCCCGTGCCGAGGGTTTCGAGGAAGTTTTCCTCTTCGGCGCGGATGACGCGCTCGACGTAGTCGCGGTTGCGGACGAGTTCGGGGAAGGGCTCGCCCATCTTCTGCGCGAGCGGCTCCACGAGCTTGTGGAGGAAGGGCTCGCGGAAGCCGAGCGTCTGGTAGCCGTAGCGGACCGCGCGGCGGAGGATGCGGCGGATGACGTAGCCCCGGCCCGTGTTGCCGGGAGAGGCTCCGTCCGCCGTGGCGAACGCAATGGTGCGGATGTGGTCGGCCACGACGCGCATGGCGATGCGGATGCGCTCGCGCTCGGTGTCGTTATCGACCTTGATTTCGTTGTATCCCTCGATCTCGGTGCGGGGGGAGAGGTCGGCGATGCGCTGGAGGAGGGGGGCGAAGAGGTCGGTGTCGTAGTTGCTGCTCTTGCCCTGGAGGACGGCGACGACGCGCTCGAAGCCCATGCCGGTATCGACGTGCCGGGCTTTGAGCGGTTCGAGGGCGTCGTCTGCGAGGGCGTTGTACTGGATGAAGACCAGGTTCCAGATCTCCATGACCCGGGGGTCGTCCGCGTTGACCAGGTCGATGCCGGGGGTGCGGGCGCGCTCCTCGTCGGGTCGGAGGTCGATGTGGATCTCCGAGCAGGGGCCGCAGGGGCCGGTGTCGCCCATCATCCAGAAGTTGTCCTTGGAGCGGCAGAACTTGATGTGGTCGGGGTTCAGGCCGGTTTCCGACTTCCAGAAGTCGGCGGCCTCGGTGACCGGGTCGAGGCCAAGCCGTTCGTCGCCTTCGTGGACGGTCGCGTAGAGGCGTTCCGGGGGCAGGCCCCAGCGGCCGACGAGGAGTTCCCAAGCCCAGCCAATGGCCTTTTTTTTGAAGTAGTCGCCGAAGCTCCAGTTGCCGAGCATCTCGAAGAGGGTATGGTGGTAGGTGTCGTGGCCTACCTCTTCGAGGTCGTTGTGCTTGCCGGAGACGCGGAGGCACTTCTGGGTGTCGGCGGCGCGGTCGTAGGGGCGGGTGCCGGTGCCGAGGAAGACATCCTTGAACTGGTTCATCCCGGCATTGGTGAACAGGAGCGTGGGGTCGCCCACGGGCACGAGGGAGGCGCCGGGGACGATCTCGTGTCCGCGCTCGCGGAAGAAGTCCAGGAAGTCGGACCTGATTTGTTCGGAGGATCGGGGGGTACTCATGTATGGAAAGGGCTATGCGCCGGGTGAGCTTAGCTGGATGACTTCGATGTCCGGAAGGCTTTTGATGCGCTGGTCGTTGGTCAGGAAAACCTCGCATCCGGTGAACTGGGCGGTTGCGGCGTGAATGGCATCCGGGAGCTTGAGCTTCGACGCCGCACGCAGCCGGGCGGCTTCGACCAGAATGGCGCGCGTGACTGGATGGACGTCGAAGTGAGGCCGCGGCTGTAACGTTGTCAGGTAGCGGTCAGCCTGTTGTGATTTCTGCTCTCGAAGAGGCTTCACCAGCATTTCCGCGAGTGCGAGTTCGCTAGTCACGACGTTCAAATGCCCCTGTGCTACCGCTCCGAAGAGCCGCTGAAGTTCACCGGCAACATTAGGCGGACCTTCAAAGGAATAGATCAGAACGTTTGCATCAAGGTACGTTCTCCGACCAGCCAAGCGTTCAATCAGTCCCATTCGTCCCGCAGGTCTCGGATGTAAGCATCTATTTCCTCAGGAGACTTGAATACGCCCTTCGCAGAGCCCACAAGCTCAGTAAGTGGAGGCAAGTCCTGACCCGAAGGTTGTGAATTCAAGAGTATGATAATCTCAGCTTCGGCGCCTTCGGGAAGCTCCGGATC
This sequence comes from Rhodothermales bacterium, assembly GCA_035699265.1. Classification (GTDB taxonomy): domain Bacteria; phylum Bacteroidota; class Rhodothermia; order Rhodothermales; family DASSAV01; genus DASSAV01. The sequence goes on along the minus strand of DASSAV010000454.1, from coordinate 12,718 downwards.
TTGCATTTCGACGATGCCGCCGCGCTTGATGGTGACGCGTTTTCTGACTGCCTGGACCATAATGAGGCCTCCGATAATTTCTTCAGACGCAAAGGGTCGGAAACGGGTAAGATACGAGAACGCGCGCTCCTACCGATGGGTTCGGGGGGAGCCGGGTTGAAAGTTGAAGGTTTGCAGGTTGAACGTTGAGTGGGACTACTCGTCGAGGGACCAGTTGTAGAGCACGTTGCCTGCAACGTCGAAGATCGAATCGGTTCGGAAGCCTTCCTGTTCGGGGTCGAACTGGTAGCGGGTGGCCCGGACACCGGCCCCGGTCTCGGTCAAGGTGACGACGATGGGCGGCGTGCCGGGCTGTTGGAGGTCTACAATCCAGAACCGGACGGCGCCGAGCTGGACGAAGCGATTGAAGAGGACGTAGGCGTCGGAGTCGGTGCGGGCGACCAGCGCCCAGCGTTGGCCGTCGTCCCACACCAGGCGGCCTTTCGAGTCGCGCGCTGCGTCGACATAAAGGGCGAGGCGCTCCGGTGTGCCGTCTCCGGTCAGGTCCAGGCGTGTGCTGTCCAGGAGCGTCCGGGGCAGGTCCGGTGCGGTGGGCTGGGCCGGGATCACGGCAGTCGTATCGACCGCCTGCGGGGGACCGGGTTTGGCAGGGATCCGGTGGAGCAGAAGTCCGAGCAGGACGCCCACGGCGAAGGTGAGCGCGGCGACAAGCACAGAGGCTTTTAGGGACATAGTGTGTTCAGGTGTCCGGGCGTTCGAGTGTTCAAGGCATTTGGGAGTGATACCAAATCCGAATGAACCGTTTTGTTTAGGGGTGAGGTTGTGTTCGGGATGTCCTTTTCCGGGGTATGTCCTTTCCCGGTGGGTGTGCTTTCCCGGGGTATGTCCTTTCTTGCTCGCCCAAGAAAGGACCAAAGAAGGGCGGCCGGAGAAGAGAGGGGGAAAGGGAGAGAGGGGGAAAGGGGGAGAGAAGGACGAGTGGAATCGGAACGCGCGAATCCCCTTCCCGGCGCGCACATCGACCGAGCGGCGCGTGAGCGATGGCGGTGGTTCGGAGGGTGTCTCGGGCGCCACTCGCTCAACCGCGCGGAGATTCCTTCCGGCGCGCGGGCCGTGATTCGACGGATTCAAGAAGGAGGCGGATTCAGGAGAGAGCTGTCTGCATTGAGCACATCCTTTGCTCCGGCACACTGCTCATGATTCGATGGGAAGCAGATGGGACGGGGAGCTTCTCTGGCTTCTTCCATTCTGCAAGTGATTAACCGGATTTGGTGTGAGGGGCAGGGATGTGGGATGTCCCGGCTGTGCTCGAAATCGCAAGCGCCGCGGAACGGTGGCGGCGGCAGGCTCCCTCGCCGATTTCACGCGGCTCTACTACCGGGTCCGGGCTTCCAGGCGTGTCAGGTGTTGCCGGGCCGTGGCGACGAGGGGGCGCAGTTCGGGATCGCACTGCGCCCAGAGGGAGATGAAGCGCCGGTAATGCGCGATGGCTTCGCCGGTATGGCCGAGGCGCTCGTAGATTTCGGCCTGGCGCAGCTCCGAGGGCGCGATGTAGGGCGTGTCGAACAGCGACTGCATTCCGGACGTTATGGCCCCGTACCAGTTGAGGGCTTCCTCGTCGCGTCCGGCGTCGGCAAGCAAGCCGGCCCGCTGGTAGCGATCGAACACCTGGTCCGTGAAGGCGGAGTTGTGCGGGAACGGGTAGACCATCTCCACCCGCATTTTCTCGATCTGCGCCAGCGCCTCCTCTTCGCGGCCTTCCTTCACGAGCACCTGTGCGCGCACGCTCTGGGCCAGGTCGAAGTCCAACGAGCCGACTTCCGGCGGACTCGGTATCTCAGCGAGCTCACCCGCGAGCTTCCGGGCCAGTGCAGGGTGCCCGAGGCGTGCATTCAGGAGCCCGAGAAGGTACAGGCGAAGGCGTCCGTGGAGACCGGCGTGCGGGGTGATCCACCCGTTCCGGACCGTGTCGGAGGCCGCCGGCGTCCATGCAGAAAGGCGGGCGCGGAGGGAATCGAGTTCGTGCGGTGAGGCCGGTACAAACGGAAGCGCGGCCAGGAGCGACCGGTATTCGAGCGCCATCGGCTCGTCCAGCCGGGCTGCGGCATCGAGTTCCGCTTTTGCATCCCGCCAGCGCCCGTGCGCGAGCCTCAGGTGGGCGACCATAAGGTGGCCCAGGGCGCGCACTTGAATCGACCGGCCGGGCTCCGCAACGACACGGGCGATGGTTTCGGCCGCATCGAGGTCGTGGATCCTCAGCCCAACGACGGGGGCGAGCACGGCGACCAGATCGTCGGCCTGCCGCAGTTCAGCGAGCAGGTTTTGCTCCGCTTCGCCGTCGCCGTGCCCGAAGGCGAGTTCCATCTTGACGATGGGCGCGAGGTCGGCATCCGGAGCGACGGCGAGCCAGCGTTCCCGGAGCGAGTCCGCGTCGCGGTGCCGGCCTTCGAGTTCCGCTACCCATCGCAGGTGGTTGAGGGCGTCGTCATCGTCCGGTTTTAGCTCGAGAACACGTTCGAACGCCCGCCTGGATGCGGCGCCGGTCCGGCCGAAGAGCGGGCCGTAGTGCAGCTCGACGTCGCCCAGCTTGAACCAGGCGAGCACGTCGTCGGGGTAACGGCCTACGTACGTGCGATAGTTGTCCAGCGCGTCGGCGGCGCGCCCGTCGAGCACAGCCATCCAGGCATTGAGCAAATGGCGCTCTCGCTGGGGGAGCCGCTCGCCGTAGCGGAGGGCGCTGTCGGCCGCCATTCGGGCGCCGGCGTTCTGCTCACCTTGCATGGCGAGCGTGTTGCTCAGCCGAAGCCAGGCGAGCGCGAATGCACTGTCTGCTCGAACCGCCTGTTGAAAATCCAGTGTCGCATCTCCCCACTGACCGGTTTGAAGATGGTACTCCCCTTGCAGGTAGGCCATCTGTGCCGGGAATGAGGCAGTCGTCAGCGTAGCGACGTGCCGTATCCGCGCGTCGGGTTGATAGCCCAGGTTGGCGAGCAGTTGCACGGCGAGCTGGTCGATGAGCTCGAAAATCTGGTCGCTATTTCCTTCCACGGCTCCCTTTGCCAGCGCCGGCGTGCCGCTCGCGCGACGGTAGACGGAGGCGCTGATGCTCACGCGGCTCGGGGCCGTGACGACGTCGCCCAGGATGAAGAGCGAGGCTCCGCTTCGCCCTGCGATCCGGCGGCCCTCATCCAGCGTGAGCGTCTGGTCGGGGTCGGGCGAGGCCAGGGAGAGCAGCGTATGGGGATCCACGCTGCGCAGCCCCAGCGCCCCGTCCAGCCTCGTGCTGAGGAGCGTAACCATTCCTGTCCGGAGATACGACTGCCGGGCGTCGCCGTGGAAGGAGAACGGCAGCACGGCGATGACGGAGTCGGGGGCCGCGCCGGGCGCCGACTCGCCCGGCAGATCGGGCCGGGCAATGAACCAGGCGACGAGGAGCAGCACGGCGAGCGCCGCGGCCCCCAGCGCCCATCGGGGCGTGGCGGCGAAGGCACGCCTGACCGCCGGGGAGGCGGACCCGGAAGCGCCGTGCGCCGGGTCGATGGCCCGCAGATCGGCCAGCACCTCCGGCATCGACTGGTACCGCAGCTCCCTTTTTGTCTGGAGCATGCGCTGAACGACTCGTTCGAGCGCCTTCGGAACGTCCGGGCGGAGCGTGGTCAGCGGCGTCGGATTTCCCGCGAGGATCGCATGGATCGTGATCTGCTCGTGCGTGCCCTGGAAGGGCTGCTTGCCCGTGAGCATCTCATAGAGGACGACGCCCAGCGACCAGATGTCCGTGCGGGCGTCGACCGATTCTCCACGCGCCTGTTCCGGGCTCATGTAGGCCACCGTTCCCATCACCGTCCCCGCCACGGTCAGGTCGGTGTGGGCCAGCTTCGCGAGTCCGAAGTCGAGAATCTTGACGACATCATCCCCGGTCACCATTACGTTGGCCGGCTTGACGTCGCGGTGGATGACGCCGGATGCATGGGCACGATGCAATCCTTCGGCCATCTGGGCGGCGTACGACACCGCCTTCAGGACCGGCAACGGCCCCGCGGCGAGCTTTTCTTTCAGTGTCTCCCCTTCGTACAGCGTCATGACGATGTACGTGTGGCCTTCGTCATTCTCGCCGATCTCATGCACGACGGCGACGTTGGGGTGGTCGATGGATGAAGCCGCCGTAGCCTCAGCGATCAAGCGCTGCCTCGCGCCTGGCTCCACGCCGATGTCGGAGGGCAGGAGCTTGATCGCGACCGGCCGTTTGAGCCGCGTGTCACGAGCACGGTAGACGATGCCCATGCCGCCGACCCCCAGCACCTCCTCTATCTTGTACCGGCCAATATTCCGTCCGACCAGTTCCTCCGGGCCGGCGCCGAACGGCACGATCCTGCTGCCGGCGAGTTGCCGAAGGTAGTGGCGCAGATCGTCGGCCCCGGAGTGCGCTTCCAGCAGCCGCCGAACCTCCCGGCGCACGGCGAGGTCCGTTTCCAGCGTCAGCCGCCGTTCGCGGGCCTGCGCTTCGAGGTCGACGACCTCTTCAAAAAGGCGCCGAATACGCTCGGCGCGGACGGATGAGCCTTCACCGACCATGCTGTCCCTCCGCTACCCTAAAGGCCATCCGGCAAGTGGATGCTTGAAGAGGCTGTTGATAAATCCCGTATCTCTGCGTTGCCCTTCCTCGGTGTGGGCGAAGCACCGCTTCGCCCCTACAGAGCGACGTACTGGCGTACGCCTCATTCGCACCTCGTCGGGCGCCTTGATCTACGGAATTTACTGCGTCAGTCGGGCTTGCGCCCTCGTGTCTCCGCCAGCCTCGCTTGGTGATATAGTTCAACAGGCTGGTAATGATCTTTGCAGGATATGGTCTTCCAGATCGTTAACCGGCATGTTCGACGTGGTTTGCGTCTTCCTGCCATTCCCGGTTCAGCCATGCTTCCGCGAAACGCAAATCCCGCATCACCGTCGCCGCGGAGATGCCGAGCACCTCCCCCGTTTCTTCGAGCGTCAGGCCGCCGAAATAGTGGAGTTCGATCGCCCTGGTTTGCCTCGGGTACTCCGCTTCCATGCGCGTGAGGGATTCGTCTATTTCCAGGAGCTTTTCCGTGTCGTCTGCAGGGACGAGCTCCTCGTCGAGGGGCACCAGGTTTACCCCTGCGCCCCGCCTGCCCGCCATCCGGCGCCGGGCGTGGTCGACCAGGATGCGGCGCATGACGCGCGACGCCATCGCCAGGAAGTGCGCGCGATCCTGCCAGGAAACCTGGTGGATGTCGACCAGCTTCAGATACGCCTCGTGAACGAGCGCCGTACTGCCCAGGGTATGTCCCTCCCGTTCTCCGCGCAGCCGTACCCGTGCGATGCGGCGGAGTTCGTCGTATACGAGGGGGAGGAGTCTGCCCAGGGCGTCCTGGTCGCCGCCCGTCCACTGATGGAGGAGCTGTGTGCAATCCGAGTGCATCAGATCGTGGGCATGCATGCGTACGGTCGGGCTGGAATACGCACCTCCAGCTCCATCGGGTGATGGCGAGAGGCTGAGAGTCCGTCCGGCGGGGCTCTGAAGCCGATGAAATGCCTTTGAATCGCGGGATGCTGATTACAGGGACCCGCGCAGGATACATTCCGCTCGGAGGGACGAAACATAAGACGAATTTGCATGGCATGCTCATAAAAAACAAGAGACCAGGTGAAAAAAACCGGCGGATCCTGCGCCTTCTATAGCAACAGGGCTGAACAGGGGGAGCGTGGCCGGTCGGAGCCGTCGTAGGGGTTTTGACCTTTTTGCAGCACCGCCAATCGGCTTAATCATTTGCTGCTCATGCAACGTAGAGATGGAGGTCCATTATGAAGAACAAGAAACTCACTCTTTTGCTGATCCTGGGCGCGTGCAGCGTCACCTATGCCGCACAGGCGCAGACAGATCTCATCGCGCTGGAAAGCGCGCCGGTGGTGCACGGATCGACCCCCGCCGAGATTCGTGTATACGGGTTCGTCTCGATCCAGCACATGGATCTTTCCCACCAGAGCGCCGCCTGGTGGAAGGTGCTTCGAGAAGACCACGCCCGCGTGCTCCGCACGGCCGACATCGAGGCCCGCGCGCACGGCTTGCAGAATATCATCTACCTGGCGACCGTCTACCCGAAGGAGTCGAAGATGCGGCTGATCGCGCGCGACATCTACAACGTCTATCGCCTGGGGTCCGACGAACCTCTCCGCCTCATGGCCGTGCACGCGCTCAACGTGATCGGCGACGTGAATACGTTGTGGCTTCTGTCTCAGGACGTGAAGCTGGAATCGTCGCCGCGCCTGCGCACGCAGATCATCGCCGCACTGGCCGGGCACTCCCGGAGGGCATCGATGCAGGGCGGCGATGCAGTCCTGACGGACAGCCGGTCCGGCCCGGATGTGCGCCCGCTGGCTGCGGCGCAACGGCGGGGAAAGTAGGCGCGGAGGCGTACCTGCGAAGAGATCCCGCATTCGCACCTGCACGGATTGCGAATGCGGAGCGAGCCCGGTGGTCCTGGCTGTGGCGCCCGGGCGAGACTGGCACGATGGCAGACGTGCCAGATAGGCCCGGTGTTGTGGGGACACCGGGCCTTTTGCTTTTTGGGGTGTCCGCCAGGTGTTCATGTGTTCGGGTGTTCGCGTGTTACATTCAACTACGTCAGGCCGAGCGCATGCGCAGTGGAATGGCCTTGCGTCGGGTCGGCGTAATCACGTTATTCGGTGCATCTTTATGGACGCTCCTGGGTTCAGGGCGGGGCGGCTATTTGTTACAGGCAAGGATTCCAGTTCGGGCGGGCGCTGGCTGGATGCGTTGCATACCGAGTGAAACGACAATATGAAATCGACGGACCGGGGTATCACATTCGGGCATCGGGGGGCGTTCTGGACGGGGCTGGCTGCGGTAAGCGTCGGCGTTGCGCTGCACCTGCCGATGTACCTGATGGCAAAGGACATGGGCTACCGGCTGGTCGGGATGTCGATGGACCTGACGATGCAGCTCGGGATGGGGCTGATCCTGGCGGGGTTGGCGGCGACGATCTGGGGCCTGGTGCCCCGGAAGGTCGATCAGGTCCTCACGTCGGACCTGCAAATCCGGGTGCGGGCGCTGGACGACGTGCCGATCAGCGCGGCGCACGTGGGCCTGCTGCTGGTGATGGCGGCGGCGGTGACGATTGACGTGATGAAGCCGACGACGTTGTCGTTCGTACTGCCGGGGATGGCGAAGGAGTACGGGTTGAAGTCGCCGATCAACCCCGGCGGCTCGATCCCGGCGGCGCTGTTGCCGCTTTCGGGGATCACGGGCACGGTGCTGGGGTCGTTCTTGTGGGGCTGGATGGGCGACCGGGTAGGCCGGCGCGCGTCGATCCTGATGGCGGGGGTCACGTTCATCGCCACGAGCATCTGCGGGTCGATGCCGTCGTATGGCATGAACATCCTGATGTGTTTCGTGATGGGCCTGGGCGTGGGGGGCATGCTGCCGATCATGTTCACGATCATGGCCGAGACGATCCCGGCGCGGCACCGGGGATGGCTGATGGTGCTGATCGGCGGCGACGTGGCGGGGGCCTACATCGTTTCGAGCTGGCTGGCATCGGCGCTGGTGCCGGAATTTAGCTGGCGCATCCTGTGGCTGATCGGGTTTCCAACGGGCCTTTTCCTCATCCTGCTCAACCGGTGGATCCCGGAGTCGCCGCGCTACCTGCTGGCGCATGGCCGCTCCGACGAGGCCGAGGCCGTGATGCGGCGTTACGGCGCGACGGTCGTGCGGGAAGCGCCGACGAAGGTGGAAGCCGAAGCGCGGGTGTACGACTCGTTTCTGCAGCTCTTCCGGCCTCCCTTCCTGCGGGCCACGTGTATGATCGTGCTGCTGGCGCTGGGGGTGGGGCTGGTGTCGTTCGGCTTTCAGTTGTGGATCCCATCCAACTTGCAGAAGCTCGGCTTCGGTGAGGCCGAGGCGAACCGGCTGCTAAGAAATTCGGCGCTGATCGGGTTCCCCTTCAACTTCCTGGTGGCGTGGATGTACGGGTTCTGGAGCAGCAAGCGCACGCTGGTCCTGCTCACCGGATTGACGGCGGCGGCGCTGTTCGGGTTCGTGGTGCTGGGGAACGCGGTGGTCGATAGCCAGGCGCTGCTCTACGGGCTGCTCATCATGCCGATCTGGGGCATCAGCTCGGTGGTGGCGGTGCTGTCGGCGTACACGGCGGAGATCTTCCCGACGCAGGTGCGCTCGCGCGGCAGCGGGCTGGCGGCGGGCTTCAGCAAGGCGGGCGGGGTGCTGATCATTGCAATGGTGACGCTGGCGGTGGCGCCGCCATCGATTGCCGGGACGGCGTTGATCGGGGCGGTGCCGATGGCGCTGGCGGCGGTGGCGGTGCTGGTCTTCGGGGTGGAGACGCGGAAGCGGCACCTGGAGGAGATCACGGCGGAGCAGATGGGAGTGCTGGAGGAGCAGTTAGCAGTTAGCAGTTAGCAGTTAGCAGTCGCGTTCTCGTGTTTACGTGTTCGCGTACAAGGGTTCGGATTCTTTTTATGCAGCAAATCGTTAGTGGGATAGAGATGCTCCGGCAGGTGCGGGCGGTGGTGAAACGCAACATCGCGGACCTTTCGGACGAGCAGTTGCTCGTGATCCCGGAGGGGTTTCGGAACAATATTCTGTGGAACGTGGGGCATCTGGTGGTGACGCAGCAGACCCTGCTTTACAGGCTCTCGGGGCAGGAGATGTACGTCGGGTCCGACCTGGTGGACCGCTTTCGGAAGGGGACGTCGCCTGCGGACTGGACGGAGACGCCGGACGCCGACCGGTTGAAGGCGCTCCTGACGGAGCTGCCGGAGCGCCTGCCGGAGGATTACGCGAACGGCCGATTCGCCAACTTCCAGGAATACCAGACGTCGACGGGGCCGCTGCTGCAGGACATCGGCGATGGTATCGCCTTCAACAACTTCCACGAGGGGCTGCACCTGGGCGTGATCCAGTCGATGAAGAAACTGATCGCGTGAAGGGGCCACTTCGCCCATCGTGGGTGGCTTACCCGGAGATGCGCTATGGAAGACCCGGTTGGAACAGAGCGGGATGCGGCCTCGGGGATTCACTTTCCGCCCCCATTCATCTACGTGGCCTGCTTCCTGCTGGGACTGCTGCTGGAGCGGGTGGCGCCCGCCGTATCTCTCCCCCGCGCGCCCGCGCTCCTGATCGGCGCCGTCTTGCTCGTCTTCGGATTTGGCCTGCTCTACTGGAGCCTGGGGCTGTTCCTGCGCGCCCGGACGAGCCCGCTGCCCATGCGGCCGACGACGGCGCTGGTACGCAATGGACCCTACCGGTGGACGCGGAATCCGATGTATACGGCGTTGCTGCTGGTCTATGCAGGGGTCGCGCTGTGGTTCGACGTATTCTGGGCGCTCGTGCTGATTCCGGCCGTGGTGGTGCTGGTACAGCGGCTGGTCATCCGAAAGGAGGAACGATACCTGGAAACGCGGTTCGGACAGGACTACCTCCGATACAAGCAGGAGGTCCGGAGGTGGGTGTAACCGGTTGCCCATCCGCGAAACGCCCGGGGCTGAAACGAAGTGTCACCCGCGGGTATTACCCGAAGTCGTAGTCGAGGGTGAAGCGGGTTTTGTTGCCTTCCTGGCCTTCCCACGTGAAGCCGCCCTGTCCTTTCAGGCCGCGCAGTTCGCCGGTGCCGGAGCCGGGGATCACGAACCATTCGGCTTCGATGCCGTCGGCCTTGAACGTTCCGTGCTGCTGGAGGACGAAGCTCCCGGAACGATCGCCCAGGCTGCCGGTGATGCGCTCCTGCCCGGTGAACGTGCAGGAGCCGTCGTCGCCGTAGGTCATCAGGTATTCCAGCGTGCTCTCGCCTTCAACGTCTCCTGTGAAGGTGTTGACGATGTGGGCACGGGTGAGCTGTACGTGGGGGTTCTCGCGCCAGTGCTTCCAATCCCAGGGCGCCCCCTCCGAAGTCTTTTCGTCCCACGTTTTCATCTCGAACGTGCCGGTGGCGTTCATAATTCGTAATGAGTAATGAATAATTGGGGTCGAGTATGTTACTGAAACTTACGGGGCGGGGTTGGTGGCGTATTGTAAAAACGCGACGTTTGGTGCGTTGCAGCTTCGGTGGTGCGCCCGTAGCTTCAAGGGCGACCAGGGTTATTCCGATGTGACATGGCAGAACCGGCGGCACAGAAGCCGATGGGGATTTTGAACCCTCGGGCGGGGGAGCGGCAGTTTGCGCTGGGGCGGTATGCGCCGTCGCCGGACGTGGGCTACTTTGTAGAGACGTACTGGACGGTGGCGTGGGACCTGCGGGGGCGGGAGCCGCACGTTCAGGAGACGCTCCCACACCCGTCGGTACACCTGGTCTTCGAGGACGGCGGGCCGCGGGTGTACGGGATCGACCGGGGGAAATTCGCGCGCGTGCTGGAGGGGACGGGGCGGGTGTTCGCCGTCAAGTTTCGGCCCGGCGGCTTCTACCCGTTCGTCAACGTGCCGGTATCCCGGTTCAGGGGCGGTCCGAGGAGCCTGCGGGAGGTGCTCGGGGTAGACGGCCGGGGTCTACAGGAGGCGATCCTTTCGTGTGGGGATGAGGCTCGGATGGTTGCGCTCGCCGAGGGGTTCGTCCGCGAGCGGCTGCCGGAGCGGGACGAGACGGTCGACGTGGTCGCCGGCATCGTGGGCCGGATCATGGAGGACCGGACCATCACGAAGGTGGACGACGTGACGGCGCGGATGGGCGTCAACAAGCGCTGGCTCCAGCGGGTGTTCAGCCGGTACGTCGGCGTGAGTCCCAAGTGGGTGATCCGGCGCTACCGGCTGCACGAGGCGGCGGACCTGCTGGCGGAGGGGGGCGAGGTGGACTGGCCGCAGGTGGCGCTGGACCTGGGCTATTTCGACCAGGCGCATTTCATCAAGGACTTCAAGGGGCTGGTGGGCGTGCCGCCGGCGGAGTATGCACGGCGTGTTGAGGCGAGTGCGTGAGGGGGGAAGTGACTTTTTGTATTTGAACAAGAAACTGTTTGCTGGTATGAATCAAGCCTTCTCTGGTATTCGGAAAGAGTATGTACGCGACCGGTTTGCTTTGAAAGGCGGACTAGCCGGGCCTGATTTCCACCACCCCCAACCCCTCCTGTCCAGGAGGGGAGCTTTCTTTTCGTTTTGCCAAACAGTTTCGGCCTCTTACTGCGCTATAAGCTGCATTCTGCGAGTGGGTGTGCTGATGGTGCTGCTTGGCCTTTGGGCCGGGCTGCCGGGGGGTGCGGCGGCGCAGGTGGCGGAGACGGGGCTGGCGCGGGCGCACGCGCACAACGACTACGAGCACGCGCATCCGCTGTTCGACGCGCTGGCGCAGGGGTTCAACAGCGTGGAGGCCGACATTTACCTGGTGGACGGGAAGCTTCTGGTGGCGCACAACCGGGAGGACGTTCGGGCGGACCGGACGCTCGAAGCGCTGTACCTGGCGCCGCTGCGGGAGACCATCCGGGAGCGCGGCGGGCGGGTGTATCCGGGTCTGCCCCCGTTGCAACTACTGATCGACATCAAGTCGGACAGCGAGGCGACGTATTCGGCCCTGCACGAGGTCTTGCGCCGGTACGCCGATATCATGACGATTTTTACCGATGAGGCTACGGTGGAAGGCCCGGTCGTGGCGGTCGTCTCCGGCGAACGGCCGCGGGGGATGATGCAGGCCCAGCCCGTACGGTTTGCCGGCTACGACGGGCGGCTGGAGGATCTGGAAGGCGCGAGGGCGGAGGTCTCGCCATCGTTCATGCCGCTGGTGAGCGATAGCTGGGTCCGGATCACCCGGTGGACGGGAGACGGATCCCTGCCCGACTCGGCCCGGCAGGAGATCGCGCGCGACGTAGAACGCGCGCACGCGCAGGGCCGGAAGCTGCGCTACTGGGGCGCGCCGGACAGCGTGGCGCTCTGGCAGGCCCTGTACGACGCGGGGGTGGACTACCTCAACGCGGACGACCTCAAAGGGCTGCGGGCGTTTCTGCTCCGCCAGCGGTGAGGGTGGGTCGCAGATGTACGGGCATGGGAGTATATTGGGGGCGGCTTACAATTAGCAGTTAGCAGTGATCAGTGAGCAGTTGAGTTTGTGGTTGAGAAGGATCTCTATGGCACTGCTTGACGGACGTACTCAGGTGTCGCAGCATGTCGCATCCGTAAGGACGTCCGTCAAGCAGTGGCACCCTCACTTTTTTAGAAACGAATACAATACAATTCGGGAGGCGGATATAGCATGAAAGAGGACGTACGCGACGCGATCAATGAGCAGATCAACCGCGAGTTTTACGCGGGCTACCTGTACCTGGCGATGGCCGCGCACCTGGACGCGGAGGCGTTGGAAGGGTTCGCCCACTGGATGCGGTTGCAGGCACGGGAAGAACTCGGCCACGCGATGAAGCTGTACGAGTATCTCCTGGAGCGGGGCGTGCGCGTGGATCTTCGGGCAATCGAGGCGCCGCCGGACTCCTTCGGGTCCCTGCTCTCCATCGCAGAGCAGGCGCTGAAGCACGAGCAGGCGGTGTCCGAAAACATCAACCGGATCTATCGGCTGGCGACGGACCAGGGCGACTTCGCCACGCAGGTACAGCTTCAGTGGTTTCTGACGGAGCAGGTGGAGGAGGAGAAGTCGGCCGAAACCATGGTGGAGCGGCTGCGCATGGCGGGGGACAATCGGGCGGCGCTGCTCATCCTGGACCGGGAGGTGGCGGCGCGGACTATGGCGGCGTAGGG
>DASSAV010000453.1:0-3767 GCA_035699265.1 Rhodothermales bacterium | reverse complement strand
GAGGTGATGACGTCCTGCACGTCGCCCGTGGTGAGGCCGTAGCGGGCAGCCTCAGCCCGGTTGATGACGAAATCCAGGAACGAGCCGCCCATGACGCGCTCGGCGTAGACGGATTGCGTCCCCTGGATCGGGCGCAGGACCGCCTCGACCTGCTCGCCGATCCGCTCCAGCGTCGCCAGGTCCGGCCCGGCGATCTTCACGCCCACCGGCGTCTTGATCCCCGTCGCCAGCATGTCGGTCCGGGTCTTGATCGGCATCGTCCAGGCGTTCGTCAGGCCGGGGATGTGGATGGCCCCGTTCATTTCCTGCACGAGCCGGTCCTTCGTCATGCCCGCCCGCCACTGATCCTTCGGCTTGAGCCTGATGATGGTCTCGATCATGTTCAGCGGAGCGGGGTCGGTGGCCGTCTCGGCCCGGCCGATTTTGCCGAAGACGCTCTGCACCTCGGGGAAGCTCTTGATGATGCGGTCGGTCTGCTGGAGGATCTCCTTCGCCTTTCGAGGCGAGATGCCCGGCAGCGTGGTCGGCATGTAGAGCAGGTCGCCCTCGTCCAGGGGCGGCATGAACTCCGACCCGATCTGCGGGAAGGGGACAACGGCGTGCCCGAACACCATCCGCTGCACCGGCAGTAGGGTGATGAGCAGCAGCGCGAGGGCGCCCGCCAGCACGGGCGCCGGGTGCCGCAGCACCCACTGGATCACAGGCCGGTACGTACGGAGAAAGAACCGTGAGATGGGGTTCTCCTGCTCGCTCCGGATCTTCCCTTTGATGAACACGGTCATCAACGCCGGCACCAGCGTCACCGAGAGCAGCGCGCCCGCCGCCATGGCGAAGGTCTTCGTCAGGGCCAGCGGCCGGAACATGCGCCCCTCCACGGACTGCAACGTGAAGACGGGCAGGAAGCTCACCGTCACGATGAGGAGGGCGAAGAAGAGGCTGGGGCCGACCTCTTTCGCCCCCGACAGGACGGCGTGCATCCGCTCCCGCGCATCGAGCGCCCGCCCCAGGTGCATCCGGTCGCGCTCGATGTGCTTATGGGCGTTCTCGACCATGACGAGCGAGGCGTCGATCATGGCCCCGATGGCGATGGCGAGCCCGCCCAGGCTCATGATGTTGGCATTGAGACCGATGAAGTGCATGCCCAGGAACGAGAGCAGCACCCCCACCGGCACGGTGATCAGGGCGACGAACGCACTCCGCGCGTGCAGGAGGAACACGATCACGATGAGCGTGACGACGATAAACTCCTCCAGGATCTTGTGGGTGAGCGTATTCACGGCCCGCTGGATGAGCGCCGAGCGGTCGTACTCAGGCACGACCTGGACGCCGGGGGGGAGACCAGGCTTGAGTTCCTCCAGCCGGGCCTTGACCCGCTCGATCACCTTCTGCGCGTTCTCGCCGTAGCGCATCACGACGATGCCGCCCACCACCTCCCCCTGCCCGTTCTTCTCGGCGATGCCACGGCGTATTTCCGGGCCGATCTGGACATTCGCCACGTCGCCGATCGTGACGGTCGTCCCCATGCTCGACCTGAGCGGGACGTTCCGGATGTCCTCGATTCCCTTCAGGTATCCCTTCCCCCGCACGATGAACTCCCGCTCGCCCAGTTCGACGATGCGGCCACCCACGTCCTGGTTCGAGCGCTGAAGCTGCATCTTGACGTGCGAGATCGGGATGCCGTAGGCCGAGAGCTTCTGCGGGTCCACCACCACCTGGTACTGCTTCTGGAAGCCGCCCACCGTGGCGATCTCGGAGACGCCGTCGATCCCCTGGAGCTCGTATTTCAGGAAGAAGTCCTGGATGGACCGGAGCTGCGCCAGATCGTGCTGCCCGGTCGTGTCGACGAGGCTGTATTCATATACCCAACCGACCCCCGTGGCGTCCGGCCCGAGCGCCGGTTTTGCCCCCTCCGGCAGATCTCCGGCGACCTGGTTCAGGTATTCCAGCACGCGGCTGCGCGCCCAGTACATGTCCGTGCCGTCCTCGAAGATGACGTACACGAACGAGGTCCCAAACATGGAGTAGCCCCGTACGGTCTTCGCGTACGGCACCGACATCATGGCCGTGGCGAGCGGGTACGTCACCTGCTCTTCGATGATCTGCGGCCCCTGCCCGGGGTACTCGGTCCTGATGATCACCTGTACGTCCGAGAGGTCCGGGATGGCATCCACGGGCGTGTTCAGGGTGGCCCAGATCCCCACCGCCGAAATGAGGAGCGTCAGCAGGACCACCAGCAGGCGGTTCCGAGCGCTCCATTCTATCAATCTACGTAGCATGGCCTTGTCTCTGATTCGATCACCGACTGTTTGGGGAGAGCGAGTGGCTGCTCACCATCGCGCTGAGGGCACTCCGCAGCCGCGCCTCGGAATCGATCAGGAACTGCGCACTGGTGACGACCTGTTCACCCCCGCTTAGCCCCTGGAGTACCTGCACTTTCCCATCGGCGCCGACGCCCGTGACCACCTCCTGCGGGCGGAAACGTCCTTCGCCGAGAGCAAGGATGACCACCTCCCGCTCGCCCGTCCGGATCACCGCCTCGGACGGAACCGTAGGGGCGGGCTGCGCCTCGCCTCCCGTGAGATACACCGTCGCGTACATGCCCGGCTTGAGTTGTAGCCCGGGGTTCGGAATCGTCACCCGCGCCTTCACCGTCCGCGTCTGCGGGTCGAGGTCGTCGTACAGGTAGTCCACCCGGCCCGTGAGCGTGCGGCCCGGCTCGTAGGGTAGCTCCACGCGGACGGGCGTCCCCACCCGCACCCAGGCCAGATCCTGCTCGTACACGTCCACCATCAGCCAAAGCCGCGAGAGGTCGGCCAGCTCCATCAGCGTCTGCCCCGGCGCGATCTGCTGCCCCTCCACGACGTTCTTCGTGGTCACGGTGCCGGAAGCCGGCGCATACAGGGTAAGCGTCTTCTGCGGCCGGCCGGTTTCTTTGAGCCGCTCGATCTGCGCTTCCGAGATGTCCCAGTAGGCCAGGCGGCGGAGGGCCGCCTCCACGAGCCGCTGCGCGTCGGCGGCGCCCATCCCACCCCTCAGCCGCTCGGCGTTGCGCAGCGCGAGTAGGTATTCCTCCTGCGTAGAGACGAGATCGGGGCTGTAGATCTCCAGGAGCGGCTGGCCCCGCCGGACCCGCGCCCCCTCGTATTCCACGTACAGCTTCTCGACCCAGCCGCCCACCTTCGGCGCCACGGCGGACAGCCCCCGCTCGTTGGCCTCGAAGCGGCCCGTCGTTCGCACCGTCCGCCCGAGGGCCTCGACCATTACAGGGGCCGTCCGCACGCCGATGTTCTGGATCGTCACGGGGTCGATCCTGACCGTGCCCGCCTCCTGGGCGCCGTCCACGCGGACCGGCGTCAGGTTCATTCCGCAGCCGTCGGGCGACGGCCCCGGAGCGTCTTCCACGATCCAGGGATGCATCCCGTCCTGGTAGACGATACCGTCCCCGTCCTTATCGTAGGCGGCCAGCCCGCCGGCACCCGGCCCGGCGCCTGTAGAATCACCCGTGCCGCCCCCCGCGACGGCTGCCGCCGCGAGCTTTGTGCTGTTGACTTTGAATAAGACGAACCCGGCGGCTGCGAGCAGGACCACCGCAGATGTGATTATGAGCAGCTTCTTTTTCATGGTGGTGTCGTTTTTCATGTCAACGCTATGCCTCCTGCATCTGAATCGTACCCTCGTAGGCTCCTCGTCTCGTAGGCTCCCTTCATGCAGCGGTCATCGGTCGGCCGTCGGCGGTCCTATGAGCGGATCATTAAGCGTCTCCACAC
>DASSAV010000452.1:0-8449 GCA_035699265.1 Rhodothermales bacterium | reverse complement strand
GGGGGGCTGCGGCTACCCTTCTCGCAATCAGGGGTCGCCCTGGAAGTAAACCTTCCTGCTCAACTGCCGCCCATCAGCGGGGACCCGGAACAGCTCGGGTGGGTGGTGACGAACCTCGTCGGCAATGCGCTTCGCCACACCCCGGAGGGCGGGCGGGTTCGGGTGACCGCGCGCGAGGAAGAAGACCGGATTCACGTCGCCGTCTCCGATACAGGTTCCGGGATCCCCCGCGAATCGCTCGAGATCATTTTCGACAAGTTCGTACAGGTGAAGGGGACCATGGCGCCCGGGAGCGCCGGGCTGGGCCTCTCCATCGCCAAGACCGTCATCGAGGCCCACGGCGGGCGGATCTGGGCGGAGAGCGAACTCGGCAACGGGAGCACGTTTCACTTCACCGTCCCGCTCTTCGCCGAGGAAGAGGCAGTCGTCGTTGCGTGACGGCCCGCTCCGGAGGGGGAAAGGGGGAAAGAGGGCATGAGAGAAAGAGAGAAGGAGAGGACGAAAGGGGAGAGGGTGAGTGGAAGAGGGGGGAAAGCGTGAAAGGGTGAATGGGAGAGAGAGGGGAGAGAGGAGGGTTAGGGGGAGCCGACGTGCATCCACCGTGGCTCTCACCGGCGATTTCTTGCCTTCTCTTGCCGAATTGTAACGCGCCTGTAACTTAAATTGGCTAAACGCTTTATTTTCAATCACATGTCGCTGCAAGTCAGACCGGAGATGCCCTATGAGGTTGGAATCAATAATACGGAGGGGACTGCATTGCAAAATGCAATATGTAAAGAATCGGCCAATCAGGTAGCTGTGAGGCGGATTCGAGCAGGAAGCGCTTCGAGTCCATCTTGCAAAATGCAATACGGCCCTCAATATGGGATCGCCAAAAGACCGCCGAATATGCATTTACAGGCTGGAAAAGCGCATTTTGTGAATTGGCACTGTGTTTGGGAAACACATAATCAGAACGCGCGGCTCATACCCGCGATCATCGAAAATTAACCTGGCCCGTACGAGCGAACCAGCGTTCGGGGCCTCATTTCAACCCACCCATCAGTTCACGAGTCCGACGGGCTCACAAACAAACGGATCGAGGAAATGAAGACGAAAAACCTGTCGTTCAGCTCCATCTTCGCCGGATCAGCCATGGTGGTGATTTTCGCCATCTGCGTGCTGCTCTACAAATTCGTGCTCGGCAACCCTGCGAACTTCGAAGGAGGGGACCCGGCCAACACGCCGCTAGCAGGCAACTATCTGGGCATCGTATACAAGGGCGGCCCGATCGTGCCGATCCTCATGTCGTTCTTCCTCATGACGATCACCTTCGCCATCGAGCGCTTCTTCAGCATTCGCAGCGCGCACGGCCGCGGTTCAATCCCGGTGTTCGTCCACAAGCTGAAGGCCCACCTCGAATATGACGACGTAGACGAAGCCGTCCGCGAGTGCGACCGTCAGAAAGGCTCCATCGGCAACGTCATCAAGTCGGCGCTCCTCAAAATGGACCAGATGCGGCACGACACCCACCTGGACAAGGAGCAGAAGACGCTCGCGATCGAGAAGGATCTGGAAGACTCCATCTCCCTGGAGATGCCGATGCTCAACCGGAATCTCCCGATTCTCGCCACGCTGGCCTCTATCGCCACGCTGTTCGGCCTGCTGGGGACGGTTATCGGTATGATTAAGGCCTTCGCGGCCCTCGGCATGGCCGGTAGCGCAGACTCCACGCAGCTCGCCAACGGTATCTCCGAGGCATTGGTCAACACCGCGCTCGGTATCGGCACGTCAGCACTGGCGATCATCACGTACAACTACTTTACGAACAAGATCGACACGCTGCGCTATAGCATCGACGAAGTCGGCCTGAGCATTATTCAGACGTTCCAGGCGAAGCAGCCCGCAGTGGTCGCAGGTCCCCAGGGATCCGTCGTGCCGTCCGTTCCGTCTGGCAAATCCGCCCAGGGCAACGTGCAGGCCTGATTATCCGATCACGCAGAACTAAGGTATCGGCATGGCAAAACTACATTTTCCCCGGAGAAACATCACGCTGGACATGACAGCGATGTGTGACGTGGCATTCCTGCTGCTCACCTTCTTCATGCTGGCGACGAAGTTTAAGCCGGACGAACCGGTAGTGGTCGATACTCCCTCTTCGGTGTCGGAAATCAAGCTGCCCGAATCGGACATCATCACGCTTTCGATCAGCAAAGAGGGAGCGGTTTTCTTCGGGATCGATAACACGGGGACCAGGCTCAAGCTCATCGAAGCGATGGGCGACAAGTACAAGGTCAACTTCACGGATGAGGAAAAGGCCGCGTTCGCCTACGGCTCGCAAATCGGTGTACCGATGGCGAACCTCAAGCAACTGCTCGACGCTTCCGCCTACAACCAGAAGCAGATCAAGCAGCCGGGCGTGCCGGTCGATTCCACACACAACGAGCTTCGGGACTGGATCGACCTGGGCCGGCGGCTCAACGTGCAGGTAGCAGGTAAAGTGCCGCGCATCGCCATTAAAGGCGACCAGGGCGTGGACTACGCCGTCGTGAAGCGGGTTATCGACACCCTTCAGGATCTGAACATCAACCGGTTCAACATGATTACCTCGCTCGAATCGGATCCCAGCAAGGTAGCCGCGGCGGCTGCCGGGAAGACCGAGTGAGCACACAGAAACCTTAAAACCGGGAAAGACAAATGGCAGACGTCGATGTACAGAGTCCGCAAGGCGGCAAAGGCAAAAAGAAGGCCGCCACCAAGCGTACTTCTACCAAGATCGACATGACCCCGATGGTCGACCTCGGCTTTCTCCTGATCACGTTCTTCATGCTTACGACGACGCTCGCTAAGCCTCAGACCATGGAAATCACCATGCCTGACAAGAACGAGAACAAGGACGACAAGATGAAGGTCAAGGAGTCGCGCACATTGACCGTCCTGCTCGGAGACAACGACAAGGTGTACTACTACCGGGGCATTCCTGACCCGAATGACCCCCAGATTGGCATCACCAACTTCGGCAAGGACGGCATCCGAAAAACGCTGCTCGAAAAGAAGCGCGAGATCGGGAAGGTGCGGGACGACGATAGCGGTAAGCTCGTGGACGGGATCATCGTCATCATCAAGGCCAAGGATACCGCCAAGTACAAAAACATGGTCGACATCCTGGACGAGATGAACATTACCAACATTGGGACCTACGCCATCGTGGACATGTCAGAGGGCGATCTTAGCCTCATGGAGGTAGCGGACAATGGCGGCAAGCCGTTAACGGAAACAGCTGGCCAGACCGCCCAGGGTTAACAGATCACCACCCCAAGACAGTATTCCAGACGAGGAGCGATATGGATTTCAACAGCTATTGCTTCGAGCCGAACGAGGTTTTTACAAACCGCAATAAGGCATACGGAGCATTCTGGCTACGAAAGGTCTACAACAAGCGCCTTACTGCGTCCCTCTGTGTGGGTGCCGTTGTATTCTCGATGGGCGTAGCCGGCCCTGTGATTTACAAGGGCCTCGGAGGCGGGAAGACCAATATGGACGACCTCAACCAGACGGTGGTAAATCTCGCCGATCTGGAGCCGCCGCCACTACAGGAGGCGCCTCCGCCGCCGGAGATTCCGCCGCCACCGCCGCCGCCGAAGGTGGAGACGGTGCGGTTCGTCCCGCCGGAGCCGGCGCCCGACGAGGAGGTCCCGGACGAGGAAATGCCCCCGCCGCAGGACTCCCTGAAGGACGTGCAGGCCGCCGACATTACCCAGGAGGGCGACCCGAACGCGGACTTGAATACGATCATCGTAGAGGATCCGCCGCCGCCGGTCGTTCAGCCGCCGCCGCCGAAAGATGAGGTGTTTACGGTGGTCGAGCAGATGCCGACGTTCCCGGGCGGCCTCCAGGCGATGTATGAGTGGATGCAGAAGGAGTTCGAGTACCCCGAGATTGCGCGTAAGGCCGGTGTAGAAGGCAAGGTGTTCGTGCAGTTCGTAGTCGGCAACGACGGCGCCATTCGTGACGCACAGGTCGTGCGCGGGATTGGTGGTGGGTGCGACGAGGAGGCGCTTCGGCTCATTAAGGCGATGCCGAAGTGGATCCCCGGCAAGCAGAACGGTCGGGCTGTGTCCGTCAAGTTCTCCATGCCGATCACCTTCAAGCTGAAGTAAGGACAAAAGATCGCGGGTGGCGGGGGTACCTATCAGGTCCCCGCCACTCGCTTTCCTCTGACCGTCTTCCATTCTGCGGATCCGTCCCTTAGCGGCGGATCTTTGGCATGCCCTCTTCTGGTGATACGGTCGGGGAGGGCTGAAAGACTCTCTCCCCACCGGCGACAACTCTACAGCCGCAGGCTTTACCTCGCGTGCTTCATCCGGGGATCCACCCTCTTCCCAGTTGACGCCGACCACAAAAGAGGACGGTTTTGTGTTCCTCGACCCCGCCGGGCACGTGCCTGCTTTTTCAGGCTGCGTGGCGGAATCGGGCCAATTTAGCCCTGGCGCGTCCTTAGATGCCTGGAAGCGGAGCGTGGATATGCGCGGGGGCAGGGTCTTTGTACACTTCATCACTGGACGCCGGGAGGCGCCTGGGGCGTTCGGAACGGACAGGGCGCCTCGAGTGTTGCCCCGCAGATCACCTTGAAACCGAAGGATAAGACGGCGAGAGAAGCATGAGCGACGTACTGCAGAACCTTGTACGTGCCGCTGCAATGGCAATGGGTCTGCTATACGTAGTCATTGGGGTGGCGCTCATCTTTTACCCCGTCGAATTTTTTGGCCTGGGAATGGGGCTCCGTATCGGACTGGGCATTCTGTTGATCCTTTATGGGGCCTATCGCGTATACCGTGGCACCAAGAAGACCCTGGGCAATGTATAAGACATTTTTCTTTCTGTCATGCCTGGTAATGGTGGCCCTGGCGGGATGCACCAACACGTATAAGAACGGAGACCCGCTGGATACCCCGACCGCAGGCCACATCACCATCGCCTCGGATGGATCCTTCCGGCCCATCGTGGAGGCAGAGGTCGACGTGTTCGAGGGCATCTACAAGCACGCGAAGATCGACACAGAGTGGCTGCCGGAAAACGAGGCGATCCAGGAGCTGGTGAAGGGGAACGTCAGGCTCGCCGTCGTGAGCCGCGACCTTACCGAAGCAGAGAAAAACATTATTCGCAGCCAGAAATACACGCCGCGCCCCCCACTCAGGATCGCCGTCGATGGCGTCGCGCTCATCATCCACAAGCAGAATCCGGACTCGATGCTCACAATGGACCAGGTACGGTCCATTTTCGAGGGGCAGACGAAGCAGTGGTCGGAACTGGGCGACGGTGGCCCTCAGCAGGACATCCGGATCGTGTTCGACAGCAACAACTCCAGCAACCTCAATTTTATCCTGCGGACCTTCTCGCTGGAAGACCTGAAGAATCTAAATGTCTTCGCTGCGGAATCCAACGAGGAAGTGATCGCGTATGTCGAGGATCACGAAAATGCGATGGGCGTAATCGGCGCCGGGTGGATCAGCGACCTGGAGGATCCGTCCGACCAGAAATTTTTACGCTCAATTTCGGTGGTAGCGCTTGCGGATACCACAAATCCGACGGAAAACGACTACTATCAACCTTATCAGGCCTACCTGGCCCTGAAAAAATATCCGCTTCGGCGTGATGTGCTGATCATCAGCCGCGAGGCACGGGCGGGACTCGGATCCGGTTTCATGTCGCACGTAGCCGGCGACCGAGGCCAGCGGATCATCCTAAAATCAGGCTTGCTGCCCGTTACCATGCCGGTGCGAATAGTCGAGATACGAAACACTTTATAACATAAACTGTCGGTCACGCAATGAAGTCTGTACGCCTACTTGCCTTGACCCTGTTCGTTCTGTGCATGACTGCACAGAGCCCTCTGTTTGCGCAGACGGTTGAGGACGGATTCAAATATCTACGGAACGAAGAGTACGCGAAGGCACGCGCCGCATTTAAGGCCGCCGCCAGCAGCGATCCTTCCGCCAAGAACCTCTATTACCTCGGCAATTTCTACCTGGCCCTGGACAAGCCGGACTCCGCCGCCACCCTTTTTCAGCAGGCGCTGGAGAAGGACCGGAAGGAGCCGCTGGTTCACGTCGGTCTGGCTGAACTCGATTTGATTAAGAAAAACGCCGAGGGCGCGGCCGAGCACTTCGACGATGCGGACCATTATGCGAGGGACCGGGATGCCGAGACGTATTACCGGATCGGCCAGGCATACCTCCGGCATGGAACAAACAATGCGAAAGAGGCTATCGCCGCCTTTTCCAAGGCCGTCGACATTGATGGCAAGAATCCCAAGTATTACGTCGGCCTCGGCAACGCTTACCTGGAGAGCAACAATGCCAGCAAAGCCTCGCAGAACTACGAGCAGGCCATCTACTTCGACGCCAATTACGCACCTGCCTACGTCGCCGTAGGCAGCCTGTACCTGCGTTCCAAGAACTACAACGAGGCCCGAGATCAATACAACAAAGCAGTAGAGGCCGACCCGAACTTTGCCCCTGCTTATAAGGAACTCGGAAACCTGTTTTATCGCTTCCAGCAGTACGGGAACGCAGCCGAGAATTACGGGAAGTTCGTTCAACTGGGCGAGCCTACCCAGGACGAGTTGCTGACGTACGCCGGCTACCTGTACCTGAACAAGCAGTACGACGAGTCACTGCAACAACTGGAGAAGGTCGGGTCCGACTATCCGAACCCGATCGTCCATCGGCTGCTCGCTTACGACTATTTCGAGACGAAGCAGTACCAGCCCGGCACCGAGCAGATGACCATCTTCATGCAGGAAGCCAAGCCCGAGGACATCATCGCGCAGGACTATGAAACGCAGGGACGGCTGGCGATGGCAGCAGGCGATACCACCACCGGTATCTCCGGCTTGGTCCATGCGGCCAATATGGACACCAGCAAAGTCGGACTGTTGAAGGAAGTCGCGCTCATCTATTACGACCAGCACAAGTTCGACGAGGCGGGCGACATGTTCGACACGATGATGCAGAAGGGCGTGGATCTCAGCGCCACGGACCTCTTCCGCCTGGGCCTCTCTCGGTATTTCGCAGACGAATACGGTAAAGCCGACTCCGCCTTCGCCAAAGTGAACGAAACGGCTGAGACTTCCCTGCCCGGCTGGGTGTGGCGGGCGCGTGCAAACGCGAAGATCGACTCGACGAGCGAGCAGGGCCTTGCGAAGCCGTTCTATGAGAAGGTCATTGAACTGGCGTCGGCAGACAGCACGAAGAACGAGAGCGAGTTGATCGAGGCGAACCGTTACCTCGGGTATTACTACTTCCTCCAGGCGGATCAGGAGAACTCAGAGAAGTACCTGAACGACGTGCTGGCGCTGAACCCCGAGGACGAGACCGCCAAGACGCTGCTGGATGCCATCGAGGCGGGCCAGATCGGCAAGCTGAGCGGCGGAGGGGAGCCGTCGGACAGCGGCAGCACCGGCACGGACAGTAGCGGCGCGGCGAGCCGCTAAACCCTCTGGAGTGCGCATCTGAGAACCGGGGCGAGTCCTACCTGCCGGGCCAGGGGGATTCGCCCCGGTTTTTTTGCGCCCTGTTGGACGGTGCACGGCGGATCGCCGCTGGGAGAGGGGAGCTTATACCAGATCGGTACTACGATGGTGCGAAGTAGACCGCCGGTGAGAAGGAGACGGGGAGTCTACGCGCGTAGGAGGGGAGGAAGGGTGTGGGCGTGAGGGGGATCGTATGCACACAGGTGCATAGACTTCCTTCACCCTGGGGCACCGACCTGAGCCCGCTTGCGTAGCACGATCATGGAATGGGTATCATCCCAGATCTCCAATTTTGTTATGCATCCGCCTTTGCTTCCGTCCTGCCCTCAGGCGCCTCCCCGTTGCGTCATCCCGACCCCTCGACTGCGCTCAGGGCAGGCTCTGCGAGGAGGCATCTGTCCAAGGTGGACCCACCGATACCAGTTCTGGGAAACGATAGTGCATGAGCAATTGCATTTGTCATCCCGAGCTTGTCGAGGGATCCCATCCTACAGCAATGCGCTTGTATATGGGATCCTTCGACTCCGTCCCGACTGGCGTCGCGATTCCGCGCAGGATGACATTCCAGCAGATGGGCTGGCTTGCACTATCGTTTTG
Organism: Rhodothermales bacterium; assembly: GCA_035699265.1. Lineage (GTDB taxonomy): Bacteria > Bacteroidota > Rhodothermia > Rhodothermales > DASSAV01 > DASSAV01. Next base: position 339 of record DASSAV010000452.1, on the reverse strand, counting down.
TAGATTTGGTATGAGTTGAATCTGAGCCTCGCGTTTTATACAGATCCCTCTCGGAGCCTGTCCTGAGCGAAGCCGAAGGGATCGGGATGACGAGGGGAGAGAGCGGGATGGCGTTGATCCGGACTGGCTGGAGGTAGTCACCGATGCATTCTGATTTTCGGGACTGATAGCAGGCATTTGGAGGGGTGCGAGCGGATATCCCAATCCCGGATCTACACGTCAAGAACCGCTCAGCGTATAATGTGGAAGAACCGCCCGAATCTGGGGCCGTCGTCGCCCCAGGAGAAATACACCAGGATCGCCTTGCCAACGACGTGGTCGAATGGCACGAACCCCCAG
>DASSAV010000451.1:0-4435 GCA_035699265.1 Rhodothermales bacterium | reverse complement strand
TTATTGAAAGTGGTTGACGTAGAGGTGAACGGTGCAATGTGGGTGCGCCTCAATCGCACCTACAGGTATTGAAAGTCAGCACGTACTTGCGCCCCGAAGCTGTGCGAGCAAGCCTCAATCGCACCTACTGGTATTGAAAGTCACCTGGACGTCGCTGCCGTGGACGGTGAAGCTCAGCCTTAATCGCGCCTACTGGTATTGAAAGCCCAGCTGGTGGATGCGGCCGTACACCTTGTTCGTCCCCACGTCGAGGTACGTGCGCTAGGCCTTGTAGGTGATCGACCCGCGCAGGCCGCCCCGATTGCCTGACTCCTGGAGGATCTTCTTGCCCTTCTTGCGGCGCAGCGTGGCGGCCGCCAGCGGCTGCCAGGGTTTGCCGTCCGGGTCGTGCTCGCCCTTGAAGCGGTCGTCCACCTGGAGCAGCATGTACTCTCCCGTGACCTTCAATATAGGTTTGAGGTTGATCGCACGGCCTTTCAGTCGCTCGGTCGCGGCTTTGAATTCGGAATCGTCTACGGTGTATCGCAGCGTGATAGACATATTTGAAACCTTCAGCTACAGTTTCTGTTGATTTACCATCGCGGGCCTCATGTGCGCTGGTAGGACCTCACACCCCGGACAGATCGCACGAGGGACAGCGGCGGTGAGGCGTCGCTGTTACTTCTCGCGGCGGTAAAGCCGCACCCCCCTTCTGCGCCTTTCTAGCTGCGCATGTGTATCTGGGTCGAACGTCGTGACGGCGCGCCAGGAATTGCGCTCCCATTCAAGGATCACCAAGCCGGGTGCATCCTGCCCTTCTATCTGATAGCGCGCGATATAGCGCCGAAACACGCCCCACTTCCCCGGCCTTTTTTGATCGGAGCCTTAATCGCACCTACAGGTATTGAAAGTTGTTGCCCGTGAAGATCTGCGCATTGATGTCGATCAGCCTTAATCGCACCTACAGGTATTGAAGGCTCCAGCAGGCCAGAGACGGCATCGACTGGAGAACAGGCTCAATCGCAGATAGAGATATTGACCGTAATGTTCGTGCTCGTCGCGCCAAAGGGGATGATCCTGAAGGCGTGCTGTGCCAGATGAGGTGCTGCAACTCCACGGGGCGCTCTACCGGCACCACCGGAGTCATGCGCGGCTTCTCCGTGTAATAACCGAAAGAAAGCTGCCGGGAGTATTGGTTTCCTGGCCTTATCTTGCTTAGCCTGACTCTTTCGTACTGGAGATCACGTTCGTCGCTCACACCCCCAAGTTCAGATGAAGATCAACGTACCCGGCAATCAGGCGCAGGGAGAAGTGCTCGTCGCAACATTGCGTACCTACGCGCTCTTGAGGAGCATCGTCTTTACGACGGGTGCGCTGCTCAAACAGACCGGCATGGACGGGGACGGGATCGTGCGGACCGTGCTCGACTTCGAGCAGAAGTTTTTCGAGGAAAGCCTTTCAAAGGTGCTGGGCGACAACCCCGAGATGCCGGAAGAACTTCGGAAGCAGATCGAGGAGGCGCTGGGGCGTCCGCCCGGAGGGGAGGGGCAGGCAGGCGGGGCGACTTCGGGCGGTGAAGAATAGCTGTTGCGACGATATCGAACCCCGGGGTCAGGCCGAAATCTCCTCGGGGGGCTCGTACTGCTGCTGTTGCCGGTGCCACCACTCGGTCAAAATGGACTGCAAGAAGCCCCGCGCCGTCTGGTGGCTCACGGTGTGGCAGGTTTCGGCGACGACAATGCTCGCCGTGTCGCGGTTACATTCGTAATCGTCGATCAGGTCTGCGTCACGCGCCATTTTGAGCAGCGCGGTGAGGGAATATCGGGCGAAGTCGATCACAGCATGTCCACTACACGTCGCCTCTAGTACCAGATCCGCCTATTCACTGTCACGTCCGCATCTGGACGACGACAGCCTGTCGGTCAGGCTGATACGGCTATGGAGGCGGATTTCTCCTTCTTCTTATTCCACTGCATCTCAATAAGTTGCGCGATGGGGCCTACGAGGAAGAGGGCGTAAAAGGGGGCGTGTATCAGCTCGAAGAGCCTCAGAACCGACTCCACGAGCGCCACGACGAAGGCCGTTGCTGCCTGCCCCGATCTCGAATGCACCGTCGTCTTCGGGTCGGTGATCATGAAGAAGACGAAGAGCTGGTACATCGGCCCGGTGAGGGGGGCGACTTCCGCGAAGAAATTGTCGCCGGTAAAATGGGTGCGCAGCCAGGCGAATGCGAGGAACGAGACGACGTAGGTCGCGCAGATGTGGAACCGGCGCAGCCGCCAGATGATGATCGAGCCCAGGATCCAGATGACGAGCATCGACCACACGTTGTTGCCCCACTGGATGCTCAGGGGGGCGACCGCCTCGGGCGCCAGCAGCAGCATGGCGACGATGCCGAAGTTGGAGGGGTTCCAGAGGTGCCGGTCCTTGTAGCGCAGCACGTACTTCGATGAGATCGAGAGCAGGCTGGTGAGGGCGAACGGCCAGTAGAACGGCGATCTGATGAGGATGCCCACGCTGATGCCGCTGATGTAGGCACTCGCCGGATGCGGCCACTTCTTCCAGTAGAGCCTGCTAAACACGATTTCGGCTGCGATGGCGGTGCCGATCGCCAGCAGGGTCTGCTGGTAGCTCTCCAGGATCCCGAACGAGATGTGGGCGGCCAGGAGGATAGAGGTAATGAAGAGCGGGGCGGTAAACCGGGGGTCGTATTTGAACCGGAAAGGAAGCCGCTCACGGATCGTCAGCGGCCGAGCCGCCGTGGCTGCGTTCGTCTGCTCGGTCGTCTTCATGCTGCTTCCTTGATGTGGTGGATCTCGCCGGGCTCGGGGTGCGCGATGGTCTGCACCTTGCCGGAGGGCCAGTGAATGACCGCCTTCTCGATCTCCGGATCCTCGCCCAAGCCGAAGTGGAGGCGCCGGTCGTTCTGCGCCGCAAACCCGCTGCCGCCGAGCACCTGCTGTATCTGCTGCTTGCCGTCCCAGAAGAGCTCGACGCGGGCGCCGATGGCGCTCCGGTTGCTCGCGGTCCCTTCCAGGTCGAACGTGATCCACTGGTTCTCCGGGACGACGTCGTTCTTGTAGAGGAGGAGGGGGCCGTTCTGGTGGGCCATCACGACATCCAGGACGCCCCGGTTCCAGAGATCGGCCAGCACGACGGCGCGTCCGTCGTGCGTCTCGGTCACGCCGACGGCCTGCGAGACTTCCTGAAACTGCCCCATACCGTCGCCGAGCCAGAGCCGTTTCTGCTGATACCCGGAGAGGCTGCGGCCCTCCATGGCAGGCCAGTTTTTGGCGTCGATGATGATCTGCTTGTTGGCGCCGACCACTTTCGAGTAGTCGTACCAGTAGCTTTCCTGTCGATCAGCGGAGATGTAGCCGTTGGTGACGAAGAGGTCGAGGGCGCCGTCGTTGTTCAGGTCGCCGAACTGGGCGCCCCAGCTCCAGCCGCCCAGCTCGACGCCCATGCTGCCGGCCATGTTCTGGTACTCGAAGCCCTGCCCGTCGCCGCCCGGCCGGGGCACCCACAGGTTGTTGCCCTGGATCAGGATGCCTTCTTGGGAGATGTTGGAGACGTACACGTCCATCTGCCCCCGGTTGAGCACGTCGCCGAAGGACACGTTCATGCCGCTCTTGGGCGCCGCTCCGACCCCGGTCTCTTCGGTGGCCTCTCTGAACCGCTCGCCGCCCTCGTTGAAGAACACCTCGTTGATGCCGTAGTCGTTCGCGACGAACAGGTCGGGGTAGCCCGTGCCCCGGAGGTCGGCTGCGCCGACGGAGAACGTCCACCGGTGTGACTGCGGCCCGAGCAGGCTGCTTTTGTCTTCAAAGGTGCCGTCGCCTTTGCCCCGGAAGAGGTATTTCCGCCCGCCGTTGCGCGCGTACTCGAAGCTCTCCGGCATGATGCGGGTGTTGGAGAGTTGCCAGAGGTTGGTGTTTTCCGGGTAATAGCTGGCGAAGAAGAGGTCGAGGACGCCGTCGCGGTCGTAATCCAGCCAGGTGGCGGCGTTCACGTTGGCCCACTTCGGGAAGCCGGTCCTGTCGGTGACGCGGGTGAAGTGCCGGCCGGCGTCGTTGTGGTAGAGTTCGGCGCAGCCCCACTTGTAGAGGAAGAGGTCTTCGTAGCCGTCGTTGTCGTAGTCGCCCCAGACCGCGCCCATGGACACGCCTGTTTCGCTGTCATTCACGTCGGCAATGCCGACTTGAGGGGCGACATCCTCGAACGTGCCGTCGCCCAGGTTGCGGTAGAAGGCGTTCGGGCTGCCGTCGCGGCTGCTGGTGACATAGAGGTCCTGCCACCCGTCGCGGTCGTAGTCGACGACGGATACGGCGGCCCCCACCACGGCGATCTGCGGCATGATGGGGTCGAGGGCCGGATCCAGCTTCGGCGCCTGGTGGGTGAAGTCGATGCCTGCGGCCTCGGAGACTTCTTGGAGGTGGAAGCCATATCGCTCCAT
>DASSAV010000450.1:0-4466 GCA_035699265.1 Rhodothermales bacterium | reverse complement strand
ACGAACGCCGGCTTGTCTCCCCTCCGAAGGGCCGCCGCCATCTCCTCGTCGATGTCGGTCACCCCCGTCGTCACGTCCACCAGCAGCATCAGGGCGTCGGCCTCGTCAAACGCGATCTGCACCAGCTCCCGGATCGCCTCCTCGAACCGGTCCGCCGAGCGCGGCACGAACCCGCCCGTATCCACCACCGAAAAGTCGCGCCCGTTCCAGTTGACGGTCCCGTACACCCGGTCCCGCGTCACCCCGGGCTCATTATGCACAATAGACCGCCGCGACTCCGTCAGCCGGTTAAAAAAAGTAGACTTCCCAACGTTCGGCCGGCCAACAATAGCAACTAAGGGCATGGGCAGCAATTAACAATTAGAAATGAACAGCTAACAATTACTCACGAATAAATGGATGCGTTAGTCACTCACTACTGGTTCTCGTTGACTTAATAATCGAGTAGAGCAGACGTCGAAGCTCAGTACAGTCGGATTCAACCGAACGAAAGGCGTCCTCGTCGAGATATCCCGCATCCTTCAACAGCCTCAGCCAGTAGTCCGTCTCGCGTGCCTCTTTGTACGCGATGTTCAGTTTAGCGGCAAAGTCCCTTCTGGAGGCTCCGCCAAGCGCCTCCTCCACATTTGCCCCTATCGATGTGCCGCTCCGCAAGGCCTGCTTCGACAAAATGAACTCCCTCTTCTCGTCTGACAGATGCTGGTACATCCGCACAATCCTCAAAGCAAAGCGATACGACTTTTCCTGTACCGCATTCCCCTCCCGAATTGAACGACCCCCCATTACCAATTCCTAATTGCTAATTGCTAATTGCTAATTGCTCATTCTCTTTCCTTCGCCTCAAGAGACAGCGCCCGAAAAAGCATATACGCCGCCTCCGCCGTCTGCATCGTGAACCAGTAGTTCACCCCTGCCCCGACGGCCGCACCGGCAATGGGGATGGCCTGCATGAGCTTACGGCCGAGAATGTTCTTCGCGATCTCGCGGGGAAAGTGCCGGTTCTGGTCGCGCAACGTGCCGCTAACACGACCCTTATACTCCAGGTTGCTGGCAAAGGCCGCCGCCGCCACGCTCACCTCGCGCAGCGCGTCGTTCCGCGCCTCACGCGACCCCGATGAGGAAGCATTGAAGATGGCGAGCACCAGCGGGCGGTAAGCGGGCCCGCGCATGGGGTACCCGAACGATGCCCCGATCTGCTGGATCAGCCGGAAATTGACCGTAAACAGGAGCGGAATGTCGGCGGCGATGAAGAACACGCCCCCCAGCCCGGCTCCACCCCCCTCGACCGCAGCCAGCACGGCGTTCTGGGTAAAATGGGCGCGCGCCAGCGCGTCCCGTTCCTCCATCGGCTGCTCCCGCAGGTCTTCCACGTCCTGGATGTCCAGCCCCCGCTTCCGCGCCGTTTCCAGAAGATCCTTGTAGTCGTACGTCCACTCGGAAGCGTCACTCAGCATCGAGAGAAAATCCGACACGGCCTTGCCGGCCTGATCGATCAAATCGGGCGAAACCCGCTCCACGGCCCAGTCCAACGGCTTGGCGGCCCAGCTCAGGGCCTGGACGACGAGCGAGGCATCCTGGTGATGCCATTTCTCGATCTCGCGCTGGACGTTCTTCTCGTACGGTGAAAGACGCATGCTTCCTCTTTGGGTTCGGTAGGCGGCAGGCAAATGCAAATCCGCAATGTAACGTGCGGCCCCTGCCGGTGCCACTATACTGAACCCGGAGCACGCAAGTTGCGCCCCACCCCGCCAACACCATCACTACGCCCATACGCCCCTTCCCTCCCCTCATCCATTCCCGACACCCCAGTCTCCCTTTCTCTCATCCTCTCCTTCTCTCATTCACTCTTTCTCTCATTCACTCTTTCTCTCATTCACTCTTTCCCGAAACCCCGGACCGCAGCCGATCCACTTGCGCTTGCAGTTCTCGATTCTCCTCCCGCAAGCGGCTCAGCTCGACCTCCATCGCCTTTCGCTCCTTGATGTTCTTGACGATCACACCGAGCCGCAGCAGGTCGTCCTGCCCCTTCGTCACGTAATCGAACGCACCCAGCTTGATCGCATCGCCGGCCTGACCCACGACCCCCTGTGCCGAAACGATCAGGATGGGCAGGCTGGGATGCATCCCCTTGACCCGCTGCAAAACCTCGAGGCCGTCCATGCCCGGCATCTTCAGGTCGAGCAGGAGTAGGTCGGGCACTTCGGCCAGACGGGCCAGAAGATCCTCCCCGCTCGTAAAATGCTGCACCTCATGGTCCTCCTGCTGATCGAGGCGGTAGCTCAACAGCCGAGCATAGTAGGGGTCGTCGTCGACGATGTAAACCCGTAGTTTCATTGCCGCATCTCTGCCCTGTGAACAGGCCCATCCCTGACCGCACTGGGAGACCTCGCCCGCCGCGGCCCAATCGCCCGCGATACAGGATGAGGTCAAGCCGCTGTCGCTGATAGCAATTCCCGTGGAAAATACGGAGTTATGATGGTCCCGTTCCGGTCCCCGTCGAGATCCCGCCCGATGAACGTCGGCAGGTGCTCAGCATAGCTCCCCGGCACCCCTCCCACCCTCCTCTCGCCCACTCCTCCTCTCGTCCTCTCCTCCTCTTATCCTCTCCCCCTCTCCCGAGCCCCCCGCTCAATACACCAGCACGAACGCCCCTTCCGGGTTCACGTATCCCGTGGCCAGGCTCCACGCAGGCACTCCGTCCGCTGATCCGGTGCTGCCGACAGGCTTGCCCTCCCGGTCGTATTCCTGCCAGTGGAGGCTCCCCCCGCGCGACCAGCCCGTCCCCTCCGTCCACGCAAACAGCAACTTCCCGTCCCGTCCCCCGACGAGCACCGGATGCTTCCGCTCGCCCGGCGTACCCGGCGCGGGCTGTGGCGTCCCCATCTCCGTAGTGCCCGGCTGGACGTGCGTATAGTACACCTGCTCCTTCCTCTGCCAGGCCAGTACCGTCCCCCGAGCGTCCTCAGCAATGGATGCGCTGCTCATCGGGCAGGCATTCAACTTCCACGGCTGCACCGTGGCGAACGAGAACGTCTCCCCCCGATCCATTGACACGAGCAGGTCGGTGTTGCGGTGAACGCCGTCCCCCGCATCCCGAAACACCACGTACAGGTTGCCGGCCTCGTCCGCAAAGGCACGCAGCGAGCAGCACCCGCACACGCCCTTCGTCGTCGGACTGATCCGTCGCTCCCGGGCAAAACTCCGACCGTCGTCATCGGAGTACGCGAGATATACGGCGCGTTCCGCCTCGCCCTTGCCGTACGCACCTCCATGCCACAGCACGTATACGTTGCCCTCCCGGTCCGCCGCGATCCCCCCGCCGCCGTCGATTCCGTAAGCCCACGTGATGAGGTTTCGCTGAGGCTCGAACCCGGTGCCCTGGTCGTTCATCCGCGTGTACCACACAGGCACGGTTCCGGGCTTTCCGTCGACCGCCGGCTTAACCCCGTTCCACGTCACGTATACGCGGCCGCCCCGCCCCACCGCGATGTGCGCCCCCCGGATCGTTCCCATAGCGATCGCCGTGCCCGGCTCGCTGTTCACGCGGATCGGCTTCGAGAACGCCGCGTCCCCCGGCGCGCGGCGCGCGTAATAAACGTCGCCTCCCTTCGGGTCGCCTTTGAAATAGATCAAGTGGACCGTCCCGCGCTCGTCCACCACCGCCTGCGGCTGGATGCCCCCGTCCGGCGTACGAACCAGCTCGACGTCCGACGCAACGCGCTCATCCCCACCGGCCGCCGCCAGCGCCACCCCCACGCACACGATCAACAACACGACGACCCCGAGAACCTTTGCTTTTTTGTTAAACATCATGCATTCCCAGAAACACGCCGAAATCAATATCCTGCTGCTCTCCGTCGCACCCGCTGCTCATGTACAACCTCCAGCGCACCAACCCTCAACCCGACAACACCTGAACACAACTGCTAACTATTCACTGCAAACTGTTAACTGATTCAAACGCCCAGCTTCTCACGGATCTCACGCACGACCTCCCGCGGAGACCCTTCCGCATCGACGACTACGGCATCCGCGGGCGCCTCCAGCGTCTCGAACTGGCTTGCCAGGAGATCGGGGTTCATGAAGTGCCCCACCCGATGCTCCAGGCGCTCCCGTACGACCTCCGGCGAAGCGGAAAGATATACGAAAACAACCCGGTCGTGCCCCTCCTTCAACATGCGACGGTACGTCTCCCGAAGCGCGGAACACGCCAGCACCGCGGACTCCCCACGCTCCAGCGATTCCCCGATCAGCGCATTCAGTGCCTTCAACCACGGCATCCGGTCCTCGTCCTTCAACGCGATTCCCTTGTGCATTTTCTCGACGTTGGTGTCCGGGTGAAAATCGTCCGCGTCGTAAAACGCCCAGCCCAATCCGTTCGCCAGCCGCTTCCCGACCGTCGTCTTCCCCACACCCGTCACCCCCATCAATACCACCACCATGGCCGCCTTACCGTTGCCATTCAT
>DASSAV010000449.1:0-15077 GCA_035699265.1 Rhodothermales bacterium | reverse complement strand
TATCTAAACTGGGTGGACGGTGTTGGTTTTGGAGGAGATGCCAACCACCGTGTGAGAGAGGGTGTAGGGGAGAGAGGGAGAGGAGAGTGGGCTTGTTTATTTCTACCGTTATGTGTGTGAATGAACAGATTGGGATGAGGCGTCTGCGGAGCGTGGTACTATTTACTTGAGGTATTCGAGGATATTCGTGTGGAGGAGGGTGGAGGTGACCTGCAGGGCCGCCTGGAAGCTGGTCTGGGCCTTTTGAAAGTCTGTGATGGCCTCGGCAAGGTCGGTGTCTTCGAGCCGGGAGCGTTGCGACTCTACGTTGATCAGGGCATCGGAAAGCTGCTGATCTGCCAGTGAGAGGCGCGTGGCGACGGTGCCGACCGCCGCCGTCTGGTCGATGACATGATCCCGAGCCACGCCGACCTGGCCCAGTGCGGTTTTCAGGGCCGTCTTGTCACCGGAGCGGACGGCGTCGATCATGTTTTTCAGGCTCTCGACGATGGAATAGCCGTCGCCCGTGTCCGTCACGGCCTGGCCGTTCACGTTGACGTCCATGCTCACATTCATCCCGATGCTCCTCTTGCGTCCCCCATCGTTTCCGTTGTAGGTCACGGTATTCGTGGCGGTATCGAGCGTGAAGGGTTCCACGGTGGTGCGCGAACCCGCGAAGACGTACTCGTCGCCCGACTTCGTATTGAGGGTATCGACCACCTGCTGCAGGGTTTGCTCGAGGCCACTGGCTTCTACCTCAGCGCCGGACTGGTCGAAGGTGGCGTTGGATACACGCAGCCCGCGCTCGTAAGCCTGCGAGAAGAGCTCGCCCAGGTTCTGTAGTGCGTTGTGGCTCTGGTCCACCCACATTTGCGCGGACTGGATATTCTGCTGGTACTGGTTGTACCGGTTGCCCAGAACCTCCATGCGGCGGGCCTCAGCGAAGCCTGCCGGATCGTCGGACGCCCGGTTGATGCGCAGGCCCGTCGCCATTTGCTCCTGGAGCTGCGCCATTTCACTCTGACGGAGCTGGATGGCACGCTCGGAGAAAGCGGAGTAGAGGCTGCGCTCGCGCGTGAGGTTAATCGAATTCATACGTTCTAGGAAGGCTAAGATGTGAACGCCATTTCCGGTCAGATGGACAGTAGTGTGCTCATCATTTCGTCGACGGTGTTCAGGACGCGGGCGCTGGCCGCGAACGCCTGCTGGTATCGAATCAGGTTGGTCATCTCCTCTTCCAGGGACACCCCTGACTTCCCCTTTGCAAGCCCGTCGAGGTGGTCGGTAACGGCCTGCTGGCTCGTGGCACGGGCGGAGGCTTTCTGGACCCTGGCTCCGATGCCGCTCACCAGATCGATGGCGAAGCTCTCAGCCGTATTGCCCCCAAGCCCTGTCAGCCCATTTCCGCGCAACTCGGAAATCGCGAAGGCGATCTCATCTCCGGTGGCGGTAAAGGAGCCCGGCGTTCCGATGATGCTGGGATCAGTCTCTACATCATCAGAGATTCGGATGGTTGCAGCGGTCACGCCGTCCTCATTTCCCGATCCGTCGTCCGTGTAGTAGAAGAAGTTCGGGGCGGCTGCCTGAGCATTGCCGTCCTCATCATAGGGCACGGCGTGGAGGGCATTGACGTCCGTCACGAGGCCGCGGGCCAGGGTATCCAGTTGGGTTCTGGTATCCGGCAGGGTGTCCGACAGCATGGATAGCCACGCTCCGATCTGCCCGCTGCTCGGATCATTTGCCCGGTAGGAGACTCCGGTGCCCGAGAAAACGACCTGCGGCGTTGCGCCCGACGTATCGAGATCCAGCGAAACCCACTCGTCGGCCTGGACCACCGTCATGCCATTGATGGACACGGTGTATCCCCCTTTGCCCTGCTGGTTCACCCGTACGGGTGCGAAGGCCCCCAACTCCTTGACGGCGCCGTCCCTGCGGTCCTCCGCCTCCAGGTCCGGCGTTCCCTGGGCGCGGGCGGTCTGGATGGTGCGATTGAGGGAAGCAATTTCCTTCAGGAGGTCATTCGTTCTATCCAGCCCAGAACTCAACTCAGTCGTCGTTTGCTGTTCCAGGCCGGTAATCTGCGCATCAAGCTGGTTCAAGGCGCCGGAAAGCGCCTCGGCGCTGCTGCGCACGGTCAGCCGTACGCCGTCGTCTGTCGGGTTGTTGGCAAGTGTGCTCCAACTATCCCAGAAGTTGCCCAGGAGCGCGCTCAGGGAACCACCTCCCGATGCGGGAAAGAGGCTTTCCAGCGCCGAGGTGATGCGGTGTTCCTCCTGGGAATACCCGAGCGTGCTCTGGGCCTCCCAACTCGCTTTTTCTAGCAATCCATCGCGGACGCGCTCGTATTCGACGGCAGAGACGCCGGCCCCGACCGATATGGCCGGGCGGATGCTCGTCTGCGGTCCGCCGATGGCGGGGGAGTCGGCAGCGAGCGTGATCCGGCGGCGGGAATACCCCTCCGTATTGGCGTTCGCCACGTTCTGCCCGGTCACGTTCATTGCCGCATCCAGAGCGCGGAAGGAACGGCGGCTGAGTTCGAACAGGCTATTAAGGCTCATAGCGGCTCCGTCGAAGTTTCTGCAAGTCACGCAACGGGCGTGCCATTTCGGGACTGGCACGCCGACACGTTCAGCCGACGCGGTTCAGGTACGACGTCCGAGGTGTCGCGTGGGACGTGCCTCCGGCTGCATTGTACACCAGTGCCGATACGGGGACCTGCACCCCCTGGATCGTCTGCATCATCTCCAGCCCGATCTGTGAGGCGTACTGAATCGCGAAGGCCAGCACCTGGCCTTTTCTGTGCGTTTCTTTTGCTCGTGCAAGCACGTGTTCCCGGATTTCTGCGAGGCCGGCGCCCACGTCATACGTTTCAGTATCGTCCTGAAGGCGTTCAGCGATAAGCGTCAGCGTGCCGCCGTCGTCGAGTTCCATGACTCTGGCCAGGAGCCGCATCTGGCGTTCGCGTGCCTGCCGGAGCCGGATGACCGTATTCATTTCTTCGGCTACTTGCTGCGTAGCCGCGTCGAGGCGTTCCGGGTTGCGGTCCTGCAAGGCAGCGAGCTGCGCATCGAAGTGCGCGGAGAGCCGTTTCAGGGCGGCGTGTTCATTTCGTAGCGTGGCGAGCAGGGTGGCAGCCTGTGAAGCAGGGCCGGCCGTGCCGGTGATTGCAGTTGGGTTCATAGACCGGGCAGGGTTTTGTCTGTGGATTCGTCGGGGCCGGGCTCTGCGGAGGGCAGGCCCCAGCGGCGGGCAAGCAGGTCGGCGAGGCCGAGGTCGTTCTGGTCGACCAGGTGCTTCGTAAGGGTATTGGTCATGACATCGCGCTGCATGTCGCTGTAGCTGCCCATCCAGCTCGGCCCCTCCTCGCCGGAGAGGTTGGTTTTAAAGAGGTCTTTCGTCATCACCTTCACGAACTCGCGAACGAGCAGCTCTTCGAACTGTTTTGCCGCTTCCGCCCCGGTTTCCGGCTTGTGCGCCGCGTCCGGTAAGCCGGTCGGTGACGGGAGGGGGCCGATACCGTTGACGTTCATGGCGGTCCTGTCGATTGGTTAGAGGATGATCAGTTCGCCCTGGAGGGCTCCGGCTCGGTCGATGGCCTGGAAGATGGCGATGACGTCACGTGAGGTAAGCCCCAGGTCGTTCAGGGCTGCGGCGAGCTGGTTGACGTCCGTGTTGGGCGGTAGCACCACCGACCGGGTCCCCTCCTCCTTGATGCTGGCGGATCCGACGGCCGAGACGACGGTCTGGCCGCCTCTCGATAGCGGGGCGGGCTGAGAGATGACCGGATCCGTCTGTGTGGAGACGATCAGGCTGCCATAGGTGACCATGACCTCGCTGATGCGGACGTTGCCGCCCGCGACGATGGTGCCGGTGCGTTCGTTGATGATCACGCGGGCGGGTATGTCCACCGTCACCGTAAGGGGTTCGATGGCCGCCAGGAATCCGGCCGTTCCGTTCGATCCCGTGGCAGGGACATCCACCTTTACCAATCCGGCGTGCTCGACGGAGGCACTGTTGGGATATTTGGCATTGATGCTTTCGGCGATGCGCACCGCATTCGTGAAGTCGGGCCGTTTGAGGACGAGGCCGATGGTGCTGTTCGCGTTCAGGTCGAGGTTCGGTTCCGACACGACCAGGGCGCCATTCGGCACCCTTCCCGTATTGGTGTGGTTTACCTGCACGCTGGAGCCCTGGCTGGAGGCCAAGACGGCGCCGGTAGCTACGGGCCCCTGCGCCATCGCGTGCAGCGTGTTCGTAGCCGGATTCAAGAGCGGCGTCTGGAGGAGGACGCCTCCGGAAAGCGAGCGGGCGTCTCCGAGTGCGGAGACCGTGACGTCAGACGTGCTGCCGGGCCCTGCGTAGGGATCTATGGTGGCGGTCACCATGACGGCGGCGGCATTCCTGGACGCGAGCATCTGCGGATCGACGGTGATGCCGAAGTGGCGGAGCATGTTGGTGATGCTCTGCACGGTGTACGGCGACCCGCGCTGGCCCCGCGCCCGGTCGCCTGTGCGGTCGAGCCCTACGACGAGCCCGTAGCCGACGACCTGGATGGGGGTGGCGCCCTTGAGGACCACGAGGTCCTTGAGCCGCGCCGCGCCCGCGTCCTGGGCTACTGCAGGCAAGGCCGCGGCGCCAGCAAGCAGGCAGGCGAAAAGGAGTGAGAGGATGAAGCGGGGTAGGAACCACGTCTGGCCGCTTCCTGATGTACCGGGACAGGTTCTGGAAAGGGGAGGGATGAAAACCAACCACCCCTGTATCCCCTCCTTGGAAAGGAGGGGAGCTTTCGTTGCTTCTACCCTTCTGCTTTTGCTTCTATGTGTCTGCAAGTCTATAACCGGATATGGTGTCAGAGGGCGAAGAACAGGGCTGCAACGAGCACAATCGCCGCGCCGACGCGCGCGAGGACGGCAGGCTTGCGGAAGTGCGGGATGAGGCGCGCGCCTTCGCGGCGGTAGGTGATGCTCGCGTCGGCAATGCGTGTCGAGAGCACGGTATTATTGTAGCTGACGTCGTAAGGGCGCACGACGCCGCTGATGGTCATCAGGTGTGTTTCCCCGTTCACCATGATCCGCCGCTCGCCCCGAATGATCAGGTTACCGGTCTGGTCCACGCTGTCCACCCGGGCGCTGATGGTGCCGTGCAGGAGGTCGCTCTGAACCGACTGGTTGTTGTTCGAGGCGTCGGTCTTGAACTGCGCGTCTGACGCAAACGCGCCGCTCAGCGGACCGCCGCTCACCGAGGCACCTGCCCCCAGAGATGCATCCGAGGTATTCTGCCACGAACTCTGGCGCTGCGCGGCGGTCCGCTCGGCCAGCACAATGGTGATGACGTCGCCCGTCCGGCGCGCCGTGGGGTCGGCGTACATCGACACCTGTGCGAAGGCAGGGAGCGCCCACGAGAGGGCCAGGACGAGCCCGAGGGGCAGGGCGGTATGGTTCAGGCGGTACATAAGGTGGGAGGGATTAGAGGGTTGAGATCCAGTCGGCTGTTCCGGGGCTCGTCAGGCGGGCCTGGTAGGTTGCCTCCGTGGCGGGGCTGTAGACGCGGATCACGTCGCCGACGGAGCCGGGCTCGCGGGCAGTGCAGTCGAGCCTGAGCACGACTCCACGGCGGGCGTAGGTGACGAGGACGGGCGCGCCGGTATCGGCGGCATAGGCCGGCCGCACGTCGGAAGCGAGCAAGACGTCGCCGTCGCGGATCAGGCTCCGGGCGTACACCGGCCCTGCTGCAAGCTCGGCGCGGAAGTCTGCTGCGCGGAGGGGCTCGCCGTAGGAGCGCGTCGTTTCCATCCAGGCGACGGTGACGTCGTGAGGTCCGATTTCTTCGTCGGCGGCCTTGCGGACATGACTCACGACGACCGAGTCGAACCGGGCGACGTAGATCATTGCCCAGCCCACTTTCTGGTTCGAGGCGTAGAGTGTCACGTACGTGGCAGCGCGTGGGAGGGCGCCTTCGCTCGGAAACCGCACCTCCACGCGGTTCAGCGCGGGGAGGCCGGGGCTGATTCGCTGTACCCGGACTTCGAGGCGCTCCGCGTCGGCCGGGTAATGCCCATGCAGATAAGTCTCTGCCGCCTGCCGGATCATCGCTTCGGCCCCGTTCGCCTGCGCCCGTGCCGGACGGGCGCTCCCGAGCACGGAGGCGATGATGACAATGAGGAGGGCGGGGGAGGAGCGCATGAGGGGAGTTGAAGGTCGGAAAGTTGAAGGTCTTTAAGATTTCCTAACAATACTGGCAACCCGGGACCTGGAATGCGCAGGCTGAAGTCCTGCGGCACCAGGGTCAAGGTGGATTTATCGTTTGAGGTTGTTGGCGATCTGGAGCATGTCCTCGCTGGTGGTGACCATCTTCGAGTTGATCTCATAGGCCCGCTGCGCCGTGATGAGGTTCACCATCTCCTGGACCACGTCCACGTTGGCAGCTTCGAGAAAACCCTGCCGGACCATGCCGATGCCGTCCTGGCCGGGTGTCCCGATTAAGGGTTCGCCGCTGGCTTCGGTAGACTCGAACAGGTTCCCGCCGATGGGCTTGAGCCCGGCCGGGTTGCTGAACCGGGCCAATTCAAGCTGCCCGACCTGCGTGTACTCGGGGGAGCCCTGCGTTTTGATGGAGACCAGTCCATCCTGCCCGATATGGACCTCAACGGCATCCGGAGGAACCGCGATGTCGGGTTCCAGCGACAGCCCGGTTTCCGTGACGATGTTACCGTCTGCATTCAGGCTAAAGGTGCCGTCTCGGCTGTAGGCAACGGTGCCGTCCGGGCGCCGAATCTGAAAGAAGCCTTCTCCATTGATGGCAATGTCCAGGGAGTTGCCCGTTTCAGTGAGGCTACCCTGCGTGAAGCTGCGCACCGTCGCGATGACGGCCGCGCCCTGGCCGATCTGGAGGGAGGCTACCGGCTGTACACCGGAGGCCTCGCCCTGGCCGGGAGCCTGCATGGTCTGGTAAAGCAGATCCTGAAAGACCACGCGCGATTGCTTGTAACCCGTGGTGTTCGCGTTGGCGAGGTTGTTGGCGATGTTGTCGACGCCCGTTTGCTGGGCGGCCATCCCGAGGGCGGCGGTATGAAGAGCACGAAGCATAATGGTTCTTTGTTTGTTGTCGGTTGTCAGTTGTTGGTTGTCAGTGGTCAGTTGTAGACCTCATAAATTGAGGAGTGTACCTGACTATTGATCACGGACAACTGACCGCGGACCTTTAGAATTTGCCGAGCTCGCGGCTGATCTCGCTCAATACGTGATCCTGCGTCTGGATGGACTTCTGCTGCGACTCGAAGAGGCGGTAGTGCGTGATCATGTCCGTCATCTCCTTCATCGGGTCGACGTTGCTCTGTTCCAGGAAGCCCTGCCTCACCTTCGGGTCGGGAACGTCGTCCGGCTCCATGCCATTGGCGCTGAAGGCGGCGCCGTCCAATCGCTGCAGCTGGAGCGGGTTTTCAAACGTGACCACGCGGAGCTTGCCCACGACCTGCTCGCCTGCCTTTATCTCGCCGTCCAGGCTGATGTGGATTTTACCCCCGTCTTGCGGAATCTGAATGGGCCCGCCTTCGCCCTCGACCATGTAGCCGGCCGGGTTGCGCAGGGTGCCGTCGGCATCCTGGGTAAACTGCCCGGCGCGGGTATAGCGCATCGTGCCCGAGTCCGGGTCAGAGAGCACGAAGAAGCCCTCGCCTGAAATAGCGACGTCGAGTGGATTCCCCGTAGACTCGAAGGCGCCCTGTGCCGAATCGGCAAACTGAACGGTCGCCCGGTCGCTAATCGGGGAGTTCTCGGCGTCCAGGCGTTCGTTCAGCACCTCGGTGAAGCTGCGTTCGCGCCGGTATCCGACGGTGCCCGCGTTCGCCAGATTGTTGGCGATGCGTTCCTGCTGGCGCGCCATTTCATTCATGGACGCGTAGCTGTTTTGAAGGCGTAGGAGCATAGGCTTTTAGCGTTTTGCCGTTCAATGGATCAAAGCCTGCGCCAAACGGAGCATTCGGCTATTGCAGGACGAGGGACGCGCCGGGAAGGACGTACCGGCCCCACGTTTTTCCGGAGAAAGGGCAGATTTTGCCGGTCCACGCTGCAAAGGCCGCTGGTGCAGCATGCAGGACCCAGGTAGCGGTGCGGGCGTTTGTGTGCCAACCAAGTCTTGCAGTCCCCATGCAAATCGTCAGGCGATCATCTTTGTTGTTCCACCTCCTGATGGCCGTCATCGTCGGGGGTGGTGTGGCGGTCGTCATGGCGCGTGAGCTGCCGTATGGCGGGTGGGCCGGGGTGCCGGCCGCCCAGTTGGTCCTCTGGATCGGGATGCGAAAATCGATCCGACGCTGGCGTTCGGCACGAGTGCCCCTTTCGGCATCCGAACGTCAGTGGCTGCGGGACCACGTGTCGTTCTACTGTGATTTGCCCTCGAACGAACGCGGCCGCTTCGAGCGGGACGTTCGGTTCGTCCTCGACGAGTGGCGGTTTGAGGGCGTCGCAGGCGTAGCGGCTACCGCCGAACTCCGGGTAGCCGTGGCGGCCGGGGTGGCCCTTCTCATGCATGGCCGTCCCGAGTGGGAGCTGCCCGCTACCCGGACCGTGCTGTTCTACCCGGATGCATTCGATGAAGTGTATGAAGGCGGGGAAACCGCGGACTTCGATGGCATGGCCCACCAGCAGGGCCCGGTGATTCTCTCGAAGAAGGCCGTCGAGGAGAGCTGGGCGAACCCCCGCGACGGCAACAACGTCGTACTGCACGAACTGGCCCATCTCTTCGACTTTGCCAATGCGTTCGCGGACGGCATCCCGTCCCTGCTGGATCCGTCTTCACGTTCGGCCTGGGAGGAACTGGCGCGCCTGGAGATGCGTCGCGCGCTCCTGGGCCGTTCCATGCTGCGGCGCTACGCAGCCACCAATTCAGCCGAATTTTTTGCCGTAGCTGTGGAAAACTTTTTCGAGCGCCCGGATCAGATGGCGCGGCAGCATCACCGGCTCTTCGAAGCGCTCGTCGCGCTCTTCAATCTCGATCCTCGTCCGGCGCAAGAAGTGGGCGAGACGGCGGCCGAATAGGATGAAGGCCCGGTTCGGAGCCTTTCGTTCCGGGGCCGGACATCCAGGCCAAATCCGGCAAGCCAGTGCTAATTGGAGCCATTGAATCCACCACCCCTGTATCCCCTCCTGTCCAGGAGGGGAGCTTCCCGGACAGGCCGGGATATTCAATTTTTGCTTCTCCGATTCCGAAAGCAGTCGACCGGTTCTGGTATTGAGCAGTCCGGTACATGCGCCGATCGACGAGACGTAAGGAGCCTCTTTCCGGCGGTGGTTACCGTGAAGGGGGCATTATGGCAGAGCCTTTGCAGAGTCGCGCAGCAACATATTTCCATGGCGCTGCGATCCTGCACGAAAGGGCTGGACGCGGGGTGTGCCACGACTCACAACGACTCCAGAACCATGCATTCAAACCCGCACGCAGACCGCATCATCGAGGGTGAAGCGTTCTTTACCAGCAAGGACTTCCGCAAGGCGCTTTCCACGTTCGAGGAGGTGCTCGCCATCGACCCGGCGAACGTCGAGGCGCTCAACGATGCCGGCATGGCCTGCGCCGCTTTGAACGATGCGTTGCAGGCGACCCAATATTACGAACAGGCACTCCGCCACCATCCCTCCAGCGCCCCCGCGTTTTTTAACTTGATCGACGTGCTCGTCAAGTTCGGAGACCTTCAACTCTTGCAGGAGGCATTCGTCCGGTACGAGAGCGCTATCCCTGATTCGGCCGAGAAGCAGCACTACATGATCGCAATCTTCGGAGGCGGCGACGGGCAGGCGGCA
This sequence comes from Rhodothermales bacterium, assembly GCA_035699265.1. Taxonomy (GTDB): domain Bacteria; phylum Bacteroidota; class Rhodothermia; order Rhodothermales; family DASSAV01; genus DASSAV01. The sequence continues at coordinate 5,304 of DASSAV010000449.1, read as the reverse complement.
GGGCAGGGGCAGGAGGCCGTGCTCAACCCGAATGCCGCCAGGCTTCCGTACTACGAAGTTCTGGAGGTCATCCACGCCGAGCTTTCGCCGCGCACGTACGTCGAGAGCGGCGTAGACACCGGGCTTTCGCTGGCGCTCGCCGACGATGATACACTTTGCATCGGCATCGATCCGGAATCGAAACCGCTCGTCCCGCTCCCGCCCAAAGTCAAGCTTTTCTCAGAGACGAGCGACGCCTTCTTCCGCAACCACAACCTCGCAGAAGAGCTGGACGGCAAGCCGGTCGATTTTGGTTTTATAGACGGCATGAAGCTCTTCGAGAATGCATTGCGCGACTTCATCCATCTCGAAGGGTACGCAACCCCTGACGCGGTCATCGTGGTCAAGGACTGTTACCCCGGTGATGCGGCAGCGGCCCACCGCGACCGGCAGAACGGTGCTTCGTGCGGCGACGTCTGGAAGCTGGTGCCCTGCTTGAAGCGATACCGTCCGGATCTCACCATCCACACTGTGGACGTCGCCCCAGCCGGTCTGACGGTCATCACTGGTCTCGATCCAGGGTCCATGGTGTTGATCGAGAACCTGGAGGCGATCTACCGGGAGTACATCCCGAGGACGCTGGAAGTGCCGAAGTCCGGCAGGGAGGATGCCTTCAACCGGGTAGGCAATAGTGTGGAGGAGATCAGGGCTCTGCTGGTTACCGTTTCGCCCGCAAGTTAAGATCGCGCACCCGCCACCATCCGGAATCACCACCACCGCACACACCCATGAGCGTCCGCATCAGCAAATTATACGGCCCCGATCAGGAGGCCAGCCATGCAGGGACTCCCGACACTACGGTTCTCATCCCTTTTTACGACCGGATCGAGCACTTTCGCAGGTATTTGCGAGAAGGCCGATGGGACGGCGTGGGCCTTCAGCTCGTGTGCGACGGATCAGCGCCTGAGTTTGTCCAGGAGTTGCGTTCGCTCGTAGAGGGCAATCCTGATATTGCCATCCATGCATATGAGCCGAACCGGGGTTCGGCACGTGCAAGGGCTGAAGGCATCATGCGCATTCAGACCCCGTACGTCTGTCTCTGTGACGATGACGACTTCGTGCCTGACGTTGCAAGGTATGTCGGACAGGCTGCTGCGGAACTGAAAGGTACTCCCGACCTCTTGTTCGTCACGGCTCCATTCATAAGGGCCTTTGAGCCATCCAAGGGGGCGCAGCTTCAATACGACCGCCGTTGGCTTCATGGCCGGACGGGCCTAAACCTGTTGAACTTTATGGTTAGGACGGGAGAGATCAACGCCCTTCATCTCTCCGCCACGTTTCGCACTGAAGATCTGAGGGATTTAGATGTAAATGACATCTTCAGGGTGAGTGAGGACATGGTGATGCTGGCCCGGTTATGTGCCCGATATCCGGAAAAGCGAATCAGCGTATTGCCAGAAGGCCGGTACATGCGCCTCGTTCACGACCGTTCTATCTCCGCGCCCCGGACCGTCACGGAGGGACACTTCATCAACCACGCGCTCGCACTCTGTGTTGGGGCTTACCACCTAGCGGAGTTTGGCGAGATAACTCGCGAGGCATTTGCTTTGCTACTGCTCAAGCGCGGCAGAGTGCTTCAGAAGGCCTATGGTAAAGGGGAGGACATCTGCCGTGTTTTCGCCGATATTTTGCTGGGGCGTGAGCCGCTCACCTTTTCAAGCGAGGCGAAAGCATGCGCTGATGTACTCCGCTCCAGAGCCGACGAGCTCCCCTGGGAATTTGCCGCTTTCACCCGTGGGCAAGCTGGCGCTGCATCCGGGCACCGTCAACCCCGGACCCAAGCGCCTGTGAAGCAAAATGGCTCCTGTGAAGCGTCCGACGTGACATTTGTCGTTCGTTTTTACGACCGATTCGAGCACTTCTCGTTGTACTGGCATACAGGCTTGTGGGAAGACGCTCGTCTTCAGATTGTCTGTGACGGATCGACGCCGGAATTCGTGGAGGAACTGGAAGCTCTGGTGGATGACCGCGAGCGCGTTGCCTTTCACACTTATTCGCCAAATAGGGGCGCGGCCCACGCACGGCATATCGGGTTTCAACACGTAACAACGCGATATACGGCCCTGTGCGGCGACGACGACTTCATACGGGGTAGCGCCTCCTATGCGCAGAAGGCTTCCGCTATTCTAGATTCTTCTTCCGACGTTCTGATGGTGGCGGTGCCGCACGTCACAGCGGTGAACCCCCTCCTTCAGCCGGTTGCGCAATGGGGATTGCAGGAGTTCCATGGGAAAACCGCTCTTGAAGCGCTGGAGATGGTCGTAAGATCGGGCCAGATCCGGGCACTCGGCGTTTCCGTTTTTCGAACGGAAGACGTTCAGGCACTTGATCCCACCGACCTGTTCCGAAACGCGGAAGATGTCGCCATGCTGGTGCAGCTTTGCGCGCGCTTTCCCGAGAAGCGGATCCACGTTCTGGAAGAAGGTACCTGCGACTATATTCGCCTCGTCCATACGAATTCGATGTCGCAGCCCGGCACCTTCACGCCTGAAAAGATCGTGCGTTCACTGTTGGCCTTCAGCACGGGTGCGTACTACCTCATTGGCGCTGGCAGGATGGAGCTCTCCGAGTTGCCGCAGATCTTCGCGTCGCGCGGTAGGGTGTTCCAGGCAGGAAATGGTGTGGGAGTCAAGACGGCGGCTTTCATGACGGCCTTTCTTCAAGGGCGGGAATTCAGGGGCAGCGATGAGGAAGTAAAGCGTGCCCGGCTTTTCCTCGAAGAGAACTTTGACCAGATCCCGGCAGAGGTAATGGCCCTGCGTGAGCAATACCGAAGCCAGCAACGCTCGCCCTCGGATTTACTTGAGGAAGGAGAACATTTTCTCCAGCAAGGCGACTACACCGGGGCGCTCGCTTCCTTCGAGCAAATTTTAGAGGTAGATCCGGCCCATGCTCCTGCTCTCTGCGATACGGGACTGGCATTCGCGGGAATGGGGCTGATCGAGGAGGCCACGGTATTTTTCGAGCGCGCGCTCCAGTCGGATCCGTCCTTCGAGGCGGCCTTTTACAACCTGCTCGATCTCTGTGCGGCGACATCACCCGTCCGGGCTGCGGAGCTGTTCGGGAAGTATGCCGCCGGGATTCCGGACTCGAAAGAGAAGCAAGAATACGTCGCTACGCTGGCATCGACCCCGAGCGTTCACGAACCGGAGGGGCACCGACGGGTCAGGATTGCCATCGTCTGCGGACCAGATCGAAAGTTCATTCAGGACATCGAAACGAGCCTGACGCAATGGCATGACGTCAGAACAGTCTATTATGACAAACAGATCGATTTGAACCTCATTCAGCAGGCGATGGACTGGGCGGACGTCACGTGGTTCGAGTGGTGTGACGCCGGAATCGTACACGCTAGCCAGAAATTACGAAAGACCAGCAAGGTCGTATGCCGGCTCCACAGCTACGAAGCATTCACCAACATCCCGGCAACGGTCAACTGGCCGTTTGTGGATACGCTCGTCTTTGTGGCCCCTCATATTGAGGACGCCCTGAAGACTACGCTGCCGGCGCTCACAGGAGTACCTACGCGCGTGATCTATAACGGGGTCGATCTCAGCCGATTTCAGTTCGAGCACCGCTCGCCGGGATTCAACCTCGCATTTGTTGGCCGCATTCACAGTGTCAAGAATCCTGCTCTGCTGCTCCAGTGTGTTCACGCTCTTGTCGAGCGGGATTCGAGGTATGCGTTACATATTGCCGGACAGTACCAGCAGGCCGACAGCGCTGCCTACTTTCAGCACATGGTGAACGCACTCGGCCTGAGTGGTAACGTGTTCTTCCATGGTTGGATAGACGACATCAATGGATGGCTTGCAGATAAGCAGTATATAATTTCTACGAGCATCCGCGAGAGTTTTGGTTATAATATTGCAGAGGCGATGGCGCGGGGAATAAAGCCGGTCATCCACAACTTTCCTGGCGCTACACTCCTCTATCCAAAGTATCTCGTGTTCAATACGGTAAACGAGTGCGTTCGGCTCGTGATGAACGGCGAATATGACTCGGAGGCTTATCGGGCACACATCGAAACGAACTACAGCCTGGAGCGGCAGATCAGTTCTATAGAGCACCTCATTCAAGAGCTTACGAGCTCGGGAGATGGGGTAGATCGGACCGGACAAACGGTTCAACTTGCCATCAAGCCGATTCCGGAGCATGCGGTCGATACCGATACATTTACTGGGCTACCGGGCGGTGCGAGCATCATCATCCCCAGGGGCGACTTCGTTCGCAGGTTCTATGAGAAGCAGGAGTTTTACGAAAAAGAGATGCTGGAATATATCCAGACGACGTATGGACCGAATCGCTGTTTCGTGGACGTAGGCGCCAACATCGGCAACCACACCCTCTACTTCTCAAGGCTGTGCAACGCAGCGCGCGTGGACGCATTCGAGCCCAGTCCTGTCGCCTGCGGGCTGCTTCGTCAGAATATTGCAGTCAATCGGCTGGCGAATGTACACGTGCACCAATGCGCGGTGGGCGCCCAGCGCGGCCAGGCTGATCTAGGGAATGAGCATGACGACAATCTGGGCTGTACCAGGGTGCTCACTCGCGTCGAAGGCGCAGTCAGGGTCGAGACACTCGACGATGTGCTGACTAGTCGGGTGGACCTGATGAAGATCGATGTCGAAGGGATGGCAGCGGAAGTAATCTCCGGGGCCAGTTCCACACTCAAACTCTACAAACCTGATCTGTTCGTGGAATGTGCGGAGGAGCTGGAATATCAGCGTGTCATGGACGAACTGTCTCCCTCCGGCTATCTGCCCGTCAAGCGCTTCAATTACACCCCGACGTTTCTCTTTAAGCACCTTCCTGATTCAACCGGGACAGCCTATCCGAGCTACGAGGAGGCGCTCGCCCTATAGCCATTGCGAAGCAGCCCTCGGATGGGTGGGAGGACCGGAGTTGGCGAATGATCTTGGGTTTATCGCCTCGAATGGGACGCAACGTTAGAAAGGGTGGCCGATGTATTTCGACCACCCTTTCTGGTGCATGCATCTTCAGACGCCCGGGGAACCAGGCGAAGATGTACAAGCGGAAAGATCACGCCAGCGTCCAGCCGTCGCGGTACTGGTAGTGGAGGTACTGGTTGGCTTCGGGGGCGTTGGTGATCTTCATGTTGGGGCTGTCCCAGAACAGCTTGCCGCCTCCGTAACGGATGGCGACGCTGCCCAGCAGGACGGCTTCGGTGAGCGGTCCGGCGAAGTCGAAATTCGACTCCGTATGGGTGCCTTCTTTCGCGGCTTTGATCCACTCTTCGTGGTG
>DASSAV010000448.1:0-6704 GCA_035699265.1 Rhodothermales bacterium | reverse complement strand
CGGTAAGCGGTTCTCTCGCTAAATCATGATGATCGACCTGCTTTTGTCATTCCGAACCCTTCGACTACGCTCAGGACATGCTCTGCCGAGGGGCTCCATACGACAGCAGAGTGCTCGAATATGGGATCCCTCGACAGGCTCGGGATGACACACAGGTAGTTGATCGCGACTAGCAAATAACCTCAGACGCTCTACCAGCCGACTGACGTAGTAAACGCAAGGCTCGGAATCTTCTGAACCGTTCCACTTATGCCAGTTCTCTGATATTACAGTGCATATGTGACGACCTCCAATGGATTCAGGTAAATGTCATCCCGATCGAAGAGAGGGATCTGTTTGACACGAGGCGTAGCCGACTGACGTAGTAAACGCGAGGCTCAGATTCATCTCAGAGGAACCACTTTGGACAGCTCCCTCTTCGCAAGCTCGTCGGGATGACAGACATAAACGGGGCCGAATTATGGAGATCAACCATCTATACTTTGCGAGAAAACCACTATACGACTCCGATACCGTCTCATCCCCTTCCATCTCTCACCCTTTCTTTCCAGATGCGTGATCTCAAGCGCCCCTTCGTCCTGTTGTGTCTCGGCCTCGTGTTGAGCCTGTCTGTCCAGACCGCCCGCGGCCAGAGCGCCGCCTCACAGCCGTGGTCGAAGGAAAAAGCCGACGCCTGGTACCAGGCCCAGGGATGGCTCGTCGGGAGCAACTTTGCGCCCAGTACCGCCATCAACCAGCTCGAAATGTGGCAGGCCGATACGTTCGATCCCGAAACCATTGACCGCGAGCTGGGGTGGGCCGAACAGCTCGGCTTCAACACGATGCGGGTATTCCTGCACAACCTGCTGTGGGAGCAGGACCCGCAGGGCTTCGTGGACCGCATCGACCAGTTCCTGACGATTGCGGACCGGCACGGTATCCGGCCCATGTTCGTCCTGTTCGACAGCGTATGGGATCCCTTCCCGCATCTCGGAAAGCAACGTGCGCCCAAACCGCACATCCACAACTCCGGGTGGGTCCAGAGTCCGGGCGTGGCCATCATCAGCGACACGTCGCGTTACGACGAACTGGAGGGCTACGTCAAGGGCGTGATCGGCCGTTTCCGCAACGACGACCGCGTGGCCCTCTGGGACATGTTCAACGAGCCGGACAACGACAACCGGCCCGCATACTACGTGTTCGAGCCCAACAACAAGGGCGAACTGGCGCTGATCCTGCTCAAGAAGGCATACGGATGGGCGCGCGAAGTCGACCCCTCACAGCCGATCACCTCGGCTCCGTGGCACGGGGACTGGTCGGACCCCGACCACCTCTCCCCCATGGACGACTTCATGCTCCACAACTCGGACGTGATCACCTTCCACAGCTACAACGATCTCGAAACGGTGAAGCAGCAAGTGGCGGCGCTCAAACAGTATGGCCGTCCCCTGATTTGCACCGAATACATGGCCCGGCCTACCGGCAGCACCTTTCAGGCCATTCTGCCCTTCTTCAAGGAGCAAAACGTCGGCGCCTACAACTGGGGCTTCGTCTCCGGGAAAACCCAGACGATCTATCCCTGGGATTCGTGGTACAAGGAATACTCCGCCGAGCCGGCTCTCTGGTTCCACGACATCTTCAGGAAGAACGGAGCGCCCTACGACCCGAAAGAAGTCCAGCTCATCAAGTCGCTAACCGGCAAGCGCTAGGCCCCGCCACCTTTGAGAATCCGGTAACGGTCCGGCCCACACGGCACGAACCGGCTTTGCCTTGCGTACCCACATGGCGAGGCAGGTACCCCCTGCCGTCAGGAGCAAAAACCGCAATCTCAGAGGCCGGCCATGCCCACCCTGGTCCGTACGTATGAAAAGGCTGTCCGTCAGGCGCCCTCCCTCCAGAAAGTCGGATTGAGCGTTGCCCGAAGCATCCACCGGGCCGTGCTCAAGGGCGGAGAGCCGACCCGCACGCTGGCGGATCTCCTGCACGGAACGTGGCTGGGGCACCCCCTGCACGCCGTCCTGATCGACGTCACCCTGGGCGCGTGGATTTCGGGCGGCCTGTTCGACGTCCTCTCGCTCACCACCGGCGATCCCGTGGCTCGGCGGGCAGGAGATACGCTCGCGACGGCGGGCACGCTGAGCGCCCTCCCGACGGCCCTGGCTGGCCTTACGGATTATTCCACCATTCCAAAGGCCGCCGCGTCGACCGCTACGCTGCACGGCACGCTGAACGGCTTTCTCGTGGGCATGTACCTGGTTTCCATCGAGGAGCGCAGGGCGGGGCGCCATCGCAGCGGGGCCAAGCTGGCGCTGTCCGCCCTCGGGCTCGGCCTCGTATCCGCCTGGCTCGGCGGGCACTTGGTGTACAGCTACCAGGTAGGGACGGACCATAGCCAGAAGAACCAGGGGCCGCAGAAGTGGACGCCGGTGCTGAAGATGGACGATCTCCGCGAGGGAAAACCCGCCTGCGTTGAGGCGCAGGGCGTCCGTGTGCTCCTGTTCAAGTCGGACGGGCTCGTCAGTGCCATCGGCGCCGTATGCAGCCACGCGGGAGGCCCCCTGGAGAAGGGCACGTTCGACGGGAACTACGTGGAGTGCCCGTGGCATAACTCCGTGTTCGACCTGCGGAACGGACACATCAAGCACGGCCCGGCCGTCCACGCACAGCCGCGGTTTGAAGTGCGGGTGCGGAAGGGGGAGATCGAAGTCCGAACGGCCCGGGAGTAGCACCGGAGGTTGCGTCCGGCCTGCTCGCGTGTCTATAGGATGAAGCATGATCGGAAGGCTCACCTATGACACGCGGAACGCTGCGGACTGCTGTATTCGGGTTGCTCTTCGCGACGGCAAGCGTCGGCTCCGCGGAGGCACAGGCGCTAGTAGATACGTTGTTCACGTGGCGGGGGTACCACCATTCCGCCCACTGCCGGGTGCAGATCTACGCCGCCCCCCGGCAGGACGAGCGCGTCTACGCCGTGATCCTGAAAGAGCTGGCCGACAACGACGGGCCGTCGACGCTGGCAGACGTGGAGCACCTCGCTGAGATGATCGGGCGTGCCTTCAGCATCGACCCCGCCCACGCCTACTGGATCCTGCACTGGGGCGCCTTCTCCTTCGCGGGCGCCGACCCTGGGCAGAAGAAAGAGATCTTCCTGCGGGCCACGTTCCGATGGACGAAGAGCCGCAGCCTGGCCAGCCCGACCTGGCGTGTCGTCACACGGGAGGAGATCGAAGAACTGACTGGCCGCCGCTTCCGGTGAGGCGCGCCGGTCAGGGGGCCAGGCGCTCGGTGCGCCACGTGCCGTCCGGCTGGAGGGTGTACCGGATTCGGTCGTGCAGGCGGCTGGGGCGGCCCTGCCAGAACTCTACGGCGGTGGGGGACAGGCGGTAGCCCCCCCAGTGCGGCGGGCGGGGCACATCCCCCCCGCTGTACTTGGCGTCCAGAGCTGTGAGTGCTTCAGTCAACGCGCCCCGGTCCGGCAGTACCCGGCTCTGAGGCGAGGCCCAGGCACCCAGGCGGCTGCCGTACGGGCGGCTGGCGAAGTATTCGTCCGACATTTCCGGTGCCACGCGGGCGACACGCCCCTCTATTCGGACCTGCCGCTCCATCACGTCCCACCAGAAGACGAGCGCGGCCCAGGGGTTCTGTTCGAGCTCGCGGCCCTTGCGGCTGTCGTAGTTGGTGAAGAAGGTGAAGCCGTGCGCGTCGAAATCCTTCAGGAGCACGATCCGGGCGGAGGGCCTTCCCTCGGCCGCGACCGTGGCGAGCGTCATCGCATTGGGCTCGACCACACCGGACGTCAGCGCCTCCCGGTACCAGGACGCAAACTGGGTGATCGGGTCCGCAGCTATGTCCGACTCGTCCAGCTCCCGCTGCATGTACTCCCGGCGCAGGTCGGCGACATCCCTGCGCAGGTGCCGTCCGTACGTCTTCTCTTCCATTACTGGATCCCGACGTCTTGCAGCGCTCGGCGCACGACCTCCTCCGGCGCGGCTCCGGAGAAGAGGTGGCGCACTACGCCGTCCCGGTCGATGATGACCGACATCGGTATGGCGCCTGCCATGTAGGCATTGGCGATCGCCGTGTCCTGGTCCAGCAACACCGGGAAGGTGAAGCCGTTCGTCTTGACGAACGGCGCTACGTCGGTACGCGGCTCGCCCACCGAGACGGCTACCACTTCGAAGCCCTCGTCCCTGTACTCCTCGTAGAGCTTCTGCAGCATCGGCATTTCGACCCGGCACGGCCCGCACCAGGTCGCCCAGAAGTTGACGAGCACGACCTTTCCGCGCAGGCTCGCCAGGCTCATCGTGCCCCCGTCGAGGCGTTCCAACTCGAAGTCGTAGGCCGGCTTGCCTTCCAGCGTCGCCTCCTGCTGCGCTTCCTGCGGCTCCACGCGGCTCACGTCCGCCGGTGGGTTGAAGGCGAACAGAGAGGCCGAGAGCGGCTCGCCGACCGTGAACGAGTGGATGGTACGGGTCTCGTTCAGGTGTACCGGGCCGCCGAAGGGCGTATTGGTAAGGTAGGCGCGCGTCTCATCGCGCAGGATGAGATGCTGTTTCTCGTCGATCCAGACGGTCTTGGCCGTCGAATCCGCCTGCGCAATCCCGCTGCCGGGTTCGTACTGCACCCGGACTACGTACGACGGATAAGACTGCCCTTCGATCTGAACGGACTCTTCTCGGAGGATCTCCGCCGATTGCACGCCGTCGGCTATTTTAGAGTATTCGGCGAGGAAGTCGGGCACGGACGCCCCCAGTTCACCCGGATTGAGGCCGCCCGGCGCCGCCATGTACTGCTTGAGATGCGGCATGTAGGTCCAAGTGGAATCTCCGTTCGTAACGATGATGAGCGAGACCTTGGGGCCGTTCATCTCGATCCGCACGTGATCCGGTTTCCGGGCTGCGATGACCATCCCGACGTCCATCGCCTGCTGGACCGTACCCTCCATCTCGATGGAGACGTTCGCGTCGAAGCGGTATTCCTGCATACCCTGGTAGACCTCGGCCGTCCGGCGGAGAATGTCCTGCGCATCCTGGGCAGATGCGGGAAGGGTAGCGAGGGCGAGCCCCACGAGGACAAAGACAAGTCGTTTCATAGAGAACGGCCTGAAGCAGGTTCGGTGGACACGCCTGGATGTAGTGTGCGGCTGGAGATGACGATGCTATACGACGGCCTCGCCTAAGTTCCCAGGTCTGTTCCCGGTTACACTGCCCTTGTCATTCCAAATCTGATAGATTGGTGCTAGTCCTGGAACAACTACAAACCACCCCTGCCCCTTCCCTCGACAAGCTCGGGACAGGCTCTTGGAAAGGAGGGGAGCTTCTTGGGCCTCTACTATTCTTCAAGAGAATAGGCTATCTGGTACCATTCGCATTCCCGATTCGACTTCTTGCCATTTTGGTTGGAAGCATGCCTAGCGGTACGGCATTTTACCACTTCCTACCGCTATTTTACCACCTTCTACCTAGCCGTCAATCGAACTGGCATCTCCATGGCCCATATCGAAACGCTCTTAGCACACGCCGGCTGCGAACCCGACCCGACGACGGGCGCCATCGTGTCGCCGATCCACCTGGCAACCACATTCGAGCGAGACCCGGAGGGGACTTTCGAACGAGGCTACTTCTACAGCCGAGCCGATAACCCTACCCGGCGAGCGCTCGAGGAAACGCTGGCTGCTGTGGAAGGGGGGGCGGGCTGCGCGGCGTTCGCATCCGGCATGGCAGCCGCGTCGGCGATCCTGCACGCCCTCTCTCCTGGCGACCACATCATCCTGGCCGACGACGCATACTGGGGCGTTCGGAAAGCAGTCCAGACCCTGTTCAGCAACTGGGGGCTGCTCTATACCGAGGTCGATCTGACCGACCTGGATACCCTCGAAACGGCCATCGAACCGCGGACGAAACTGGTCTGGGCCGAGACGCCGTCCAATCCCATGCTCAAGATCACCGACCTTGCGGCCGTCGCGGAGCGCGCCCACGCGCGGGGGGCCCTGCTGGTGGTGGACGGCACGTTCGCGACACCCCTGCTGCAACATCCACTGGAGCAGGGAGCCGACCTGGTGATGCACTCCGTGACGAAATACCTGTCGGGGCATTCGGACGTGCTCGGCGGGGCGGTGATCGGCAAGGGTGTCGATGGTTTCTTTCGGCGCGTCCGCGCGGTGCAGACCGACACCGGACCAGTCATGGACCCCTTCAGCGCGTGGCTGACGTTGCGGGGCATGCGGTCACTGGCGGCCCGCATGCGGATCCAGTGCGACAATGCGATGGCCGTTGCCCGCTTCCTGGAGGGACACCCGCGCGTAAGCCGGGTGTACTATCCCGGCCTCGAAAGCCATCCGGGGCATGAGGTCGCCCGGAGACAGATGCGCGGCTTCGGCGCCATGTTGTCGTTCGAGATCGCCGGCGCGGGCCGGGAGGAAGGGCTGGCCGTCGCGGCCAGGACGCAGGTATTCCGGCGCGCGACCAGCCTGGGCGGCACCGAGAGCCTGATCGAGCACCGGGCATCCATCGAGGCGCAGCCGACGCGCACGCCCGAATCGCTCATCCGGCTCTCGATAGGGCTGGAACACGCGGACGACCTCGTTACGGATCTTTCGCGGGCCCTGGGCGAATGAGAAGCCAATCACCCGAATAGCGAGGAGGCCCTTATACCAAATCCGGATGATCAGTATCGGCAGGTAAAACGCCTGTCCTGGAGCAGATGCAAACCACCCCTGTGTCCCC
>DASSAV010000447.1:0-2851 GCA_035699265.1 Rhodothermales bacterium | reverse complement strand
GCCTCCTTCTTCGTCGCGCCACTGGTAGGGCGCGAGCGGGTAGTAGGCGATGAGGGCATCCCCGCCCCGGGCGAAGATCCAGCCGGAGGGGTCTTCTTCGGTGGAGGAGAGGCCGCGCGAGAAGAAGGCGCTTATGTGAGGAAAGCGGGTGCCCGGAGGGATGTCGTAGAGAACGACGAGGGCGCTGCCGCTCTGGAAGACCTGCTCGTAAGGCGATCCCCCAGTCCACTTCCACGGAGAATCATATTCCTTTTTCGAGCGGACTATGAGTTCCGTGACCATCTCCCACGGCTCGGAGAAGTACATGGTGCCTTCGAGGGGGGACGAGTAGGGCTGCACCGTGAAGAAAGTATTGCGCGCTCCGCGCGGGTCTTTGACGGACCAGTACAGGGTCCACGTCTGCTGCTGGATGGGCTGGAGCAGACCGCCCTGCGTGGAGCCGAGCGCGTACTCGTCCCGCACGTAGGTGTACTTATAGACAGGCGCGTTCCTGACGGGGCTGTTGCGGATGCGGTGGCGGGTTCGTTTTAGCTCGCGCTCGACGTAAGGGGCGGAGCGATCCGTAGCCATGTGGTAGAGGATCAGGGACGGCTCGTACCCGCTGGCGGCAAGGATGTATGCCTCCCCGCTGGGCTGGAAGGGCGCATTGCCGAACAATAGCCACGAGAAGCGCATGGCCGGGGTGCGGAAGGGTTCCAGCGCCTCCGGTTCGTAGATGCGGCTGTGCGCGCCTGCATAGATGCCGTGCAGGCTCTCGGCGGCCATGTCGGCGAGGACGTATTCCAGCATCATGGCCGCCCGCTGCTTCATGGCGGGGTCTTGGGCGTAGGCGTAAAGGAGCGCCAGCGGAGCCACGTAGACGTTGATGTAGTGCGGGGAATCGTATTCGCCCTGGCCTTTCGTGACCGTGAGGTCGATCCAGGAGAGCAGGTAATCGCGCGCTTCGCTCAGGTTTTCTTCGGAGCTTTTGCCGGTGAACCAGGTGTCGCCCGGTTCGCCGGGGTACAGCTCGGACATGAGGTACAGCGTGGAGTAATAGAGCAGCCAGTGATTTTCGGTGTCTCCCCGGTAGGGCATGTACGTGCGCCATAGATCGCGCAGGCGCTTGCGGTAGTCGTCGGGGAGGCGGTTTCTGCCTTCAAAGATCACAGTGGTGATAGGGTACATCCAGAACATATCGCCGTGCGGGTTCTTCATCAGGGTATCGAGCCGGGCGAGCACCCAGGCCATATCCTTGCCGTGGTGCAGCTTTGCGGCGATCTCGAAGTAACCGCCCCGCGTGAGGTCGTTCGGGGGCACGCTGCTCGCGTAGTAGTCGATGAGGGAGTCGCGGCGCGCTTCGTAGGCCCGGAGCTGCTCGGCCCGGCTTATGCGCTGCTGCCCTAGTTCCTGCGCGCGGGCGGGGAGCGGGGCTGTGAGGCAGAACAGGAGGCAGTAGAGGGCGAGTAGGCGGAGTGAGCTGAGAACATTGCGCCCGAGAGTACAATACGCTTGGGAGGTATCGCGAGAAGCATCCCTGGAGCAGGTGCAAACCACCCCTGTATCCCCTCCTTGGAAAGGAGGGGAGTTTACGCCGTCTCTAACGTTGTGTAAGGGGATACGTGGATCGGGCACCGTTCGCCGCTGTTTCATGGCTGTTTCCGGTCGATGAACGTCATGTCGAAGACGAGCGTGCCGTCCATGCCGGCGGGCTGCCACGTCCGGCCGAGGTCGTCTGAGCGGAAGATGCCCTGCTCTACGGTGGCGGCCCAGAGCCTTCCGGGGCGGACGGCGTCGAAGAGCACTTCGTACACGTTCTGGACGGGCAGGCGGCTGCCCCGGCGCGCCCACGTCTCGCCGCCGTCGGTGCTCACGTACACGCCCGTGCCCCAGCCTGCCGCCGCCATGTTCCGGGCGTTGAGCGGATCCATGGCAACGCTGTACACGACTTTGTCCGAAAGGCTGCCCCCAACGCGCTGCCACGTCCTGCCCCCGTCGCCCGACCGGAAGACTCCGTTCCCCTGCGCGCCGGCGAGCCACACGCCGGGGGCATTCGGGCTTTGCTCCACATCCAGCACCGGCCCGTCGAACGGGCTGACTGCGGCCCAGGAGGCGCCGCCATCTTCGGAAAGGAAGAGGCCGTCCCAGGTGCCCGCGAAGAGCCGCCCGGCGCGTGTCCGGTCGATGGCGAGTGTCTGCGTAAACATCCGGTCGGGCGGAAGGACGGCGGCGGGGCCGGTCCAGGTCTGTCCGTGGTCACGGCTGCGCCAGATGCCGTAGGGGGTCGCCACGTAGACCTGTTCGGGCGCGTTGGGGTCTACAGCGATATCCTGCGCCTCGGTGACGTGCCAGTCTGTTGTGATGCGCCAGGAGCGGCCTCCGTCCTCCGTTCGGAGAACGCCGTTTCCGGCGCCCAGGTAGAGCACGTCCGGGTCGGTGGGATCGGACGCGATGGCGCTGATGCGGGGATTATTCCACCCGACGTGGACCCACGTAGAGTCCCCGGTAAGGCGATACAACCCACTCTCGGAGAGGGGCGAGCCGACCACGTATCCTTGCGTACGGATCAGCCCGGCGTACAACTGTGGCTGAGCACAGGCACGATCCGCTGTTGCACTGGCGGCGATAGAGCCTGCCAGCAGGAGAAGCATTGTTGCTCGCGCGCGGGGGGTCATGGGGCTGTCTCCTCTGGGGCTGGCTCTCGTGATTCGACGATAGAGTCGGAGACGGTGAGCGTGTTGAAGTCGAGCACGCGGCGCATCGGCCCGTAGCGCAACTCCAGACGCTTGCTCCCCCGCTCGCTCCGCATGAACGGCCCCTCGAACAGCGGCCACGAAGCGTAGTCCACTTCCCTGCCGTCCACCTTCGGCGC
>DASSAV010000446.1:0-4935 GCA_035699265.1 Rhodothermales bacterium | reverse complement strand
TCCGATTCCCCATCCTACTTTCCCTCCTCCTCTCTTTCCCTCCTCCTCTCCCCCTTTCCTCCTCTCATTCTCTCTCGCCCTGCCCGTTTCACGCCGCGACCGCCGTCGCCTGGATCCGCTCCAGCGTACCGATGATCTCATCCATCTGGGCGGATGAAAACAACCCGTCGGGACCATGGGGCGTGAGGTCTGTAAACGGCGACTCATACAGCCGCGCGGCATCCATCACGCCATGCTCGGTGAGATGGTTGATGATCAGGTTCACGAATTCGATCTGGTTGGCGCTCAACGTCGTGCCGCTGAGAAATCCGGCGAACGCCTCTTTGGCAGCGGCACGGTCCAAACCAATCAGTGAGCGGACGAACAGGCCGAGGCCATGTGACTGCTCACGGGCCTGCTGGAGCGCCTCCGGACCCCCGATGCCACTCTCGGCAAGCATCCGTTCCAGTTCGGCGAGGTCACGTGGCGTGAGTGGCCTGTTCGTACGGAGCTTTAACACGGCCAGGTGGTCCTGGTGCTGACGTAGAAAGGCCCGAACTTTGGCCCGGAACTTTTCAAACCCATCCATCGGCGTGAATCCCGGCAGGTTCACCTCGGTTTCGCCTCCAATATGGTCCTCGAAATTGGTGTAGATGGGTTGGCGGCGGCGTTTCTCGATGAATTGCACCAGATCACGCAGGCGACGACGCACGCCGTCCAGCATGGGGACCGTCACGTCCTGCCACCACACGTCGGTCTGGACGGCCTGTATGAGGGCCATCTGCTGCCTGACCATCGGGATCGCCTCCTTCTCTTCCAGCAATCCCGCAATGGCCTTCACCTGATTCCGCAGACGCGCGAAGGCGGGGTCGGCCTTGAGCATTGAAAGTTGCAGGCTGAGCATCAGCAGATCGAACCGTTTCGCCTCCTCCGCTTCGGAGTCCAACTCGGTCGGCAGGTTCGCCACTTCGTGGAACAGCACACCGATGTCCTCTGCCGATAGCTCCTCCCAGGCTTCCGCTGCGGCGTACTGCTCCACGAGTTTTCGCTTCGGGCGGACGACGAAGTTGTCGAGGTTCATCGCGCCGACTTCCTCATGCAACCGCTGCGCGACGGCCTTCCGCAACGCGCGCTCGGTCTTCGGGCCGCCGTAGCCCGCCCCCTCTTCGCGAACGGATCCGTCTTCGTTCAGCCGCTCGTCGAGTGCTTCCAGAAGCGATAACCGGGCTCGGAAGATCCGCGTGCTGAGGGAAGCGGTGGTCGAGCCCTCTACCGTGGGCGGGTTCTGGCTGAAATACTCCAGGTTCTGGCAGTAGTCGAACAGGTAGAAACACTCCTTGTCCTGGCCCGGCCCGAACAGGTCGGGCGAGAGCCGGGTCCCTCGGCCTACCATCTGCCAGAACTTGGTCTTCGACCGCACCAGCTTGAAGAACACCAGGTTGACGACCTCAGGCACGTCGATCCCTGTGTCCAGCATGTCCACGGAAATGGCGATGTGCGGCGCCTTCTCTTTGTTCGAGAAGTTGTCGATCAAGCTTTGGGCGTACTCGGTCTTGAATGTAATGACGCGGGCGAAATCACCCTTGTAGTGCGGATAGTTGATATCGAACCGCTCGGCGATGAATTCGGCGTGGGCCTGGTTCTTGGCGAAGATGATCGTTTTGCCCAGCCGGTCGCCGCCCGCCACCTTCAGTCCACGGGTCATCAGGTGCGCCAGCACTTTGTCCACGGTATCCGTGTTGAAGAGCCACTTGTTGACGGCCTCTGCCTCCACGCGGTCCGGAACGTTGCCCTCTTCCTCCCACTCCAGCGCGTCCCAATCCTCCTTCTCTTCCTCAGAAAGCTCGTCGTACCGGATGCCCTCGCGCTGAAACTTCAGGGGCACGGAAACAGCCATCGGCGGAACCAGGAAGCCGTCCGCCACGGCCTCCTCCAGCGAGTAGGCATCCGTAGGCACCCCGCTCTCCAGGTCGAACAGGCTGTAGGTATTCCGGTCCACTTCGTCCTTCGGCGTAGCAGTCAGGCCCACCAGGAGCGAGTCGAAGTAGTCGAAGATGGCGCGGTACTTCTGAAACACGGAGCGGTGCGCCTCGTCGATGACGACCAGGTCGAAATGCCCGGCGCCAAACCGCCGCTGCCCGTCGCGCGTCTCGTCGATCAGGCCCATCATCGTCGGATACGTCGATACGTACACGCGGCCCTCCGCCGTGCGCTCGGTCACGAGATTCACCGGCGAGGCATCCGGCAGAAAGCGTTTGAACGCATTCACCGCCTGGTTCACCAGGGCCACCCGGTCGGCGAGGAAGAGGATCCGCTTCGCCCAGTTGCACCGGATCAACAGGTCGCTCAGTGCGATGACGGTCCGGGTCTTTCCCGCGCCAGTCGCCATCACGATGAGCGCCTTGCGCTCGTGATCGCGCTCGAACGCCTCGCCGATCCTGCGGATGGCGCGCGTCTGGTAATACCGCTCGACGATGCTCGGGTCGATGTCGGCCCGGGCCAGGGGCCGTCGGGTCGTGCGGCGCTGCAGCAGCAGTTCCAGTTCCGCCTTCGAATAAAACCCCTGCACCGGACGCGGTGGGTAGAATGCGTCATCCCACATCCAGTGCTCGTAGCCGTTCGAGTAGAAAATGACGGGCCGCTGCCCGAACCGCCGCTCCAGGGCGTCGGCGTACAGCTTCGCCTGCTGCTGGCCTACCCGCGGGTCGCGCCGCGTGCGCTTGGCCTCCACCAGCCCGAGCGGCTTGCCGTCGTCGCCCCACAGCACGTAATCCACGTATCCCTTGCCCTGGTTGTTGGGCATGCCTTCCACTTCGTACTCACGGTCGCGCGGCTCGTCGAGCGCCCACCCGGCCTCCTTCAAAAGCAGATCGATGAAGTAGTCGCGGGTCTCGGCCTCGGAGTAGTCGTGCGTGTCCGGCACGGCCTCCGCCGCCCGCTTCGCCTCGGCCACCTCGGCACGGAGCCGTTTCAGCTCGTCGTCAAGTGCGGACCGGTCCGCCAACAGCTCGCTCAGCTTCTCATCACGCTCGCGCAAGCCTTCTTCCAGCCGTTGCAGTTGCTCCGCCGTGTGCGCCGGCACCGGCGCGGCCTTCGGCAGCGTGGCCGGGTCGAACGTCAGGCCGGGCGAGGGGCGCTCGCTGCGCGCGTACGTGTGCGCCAGCCAGTATCCCACCTGAAAGAGTTCTCGGACGGACGCCAGGGCGTCCTCCTGCCGGACGGGCCGGTCGCTGTGAACCGCCTGGTTGCCGAGCCGGATAATCAGCCGCGCTTTCGTGAACACGGCGGGTCCGGCCACCCGTTTGAACGTCGGCTCGTGGACGAGCGCGCTGAGGTTGTCCTGATAGGGCAGGTGCAGCGCGGAATCGTGCTTGTACACCCAGGCGACGGCCAGCTCCAGGGCGCGACGCGCATAAAAGCAGGCCGTCCGCGGGTCCGGATATACCGCACGCGCCGCTTTCTCCGCCGCCTCATAGACGGCCGGCCATTCAGCCTGTAGAAAGGCGAAACTGCTCATTTTTCAGGAACGATCAGAGATTGCCCTGAAAGGGCAACCTATCTTAGCCCGGTCCAACGGGCCGGGCCTTTTCCATCAGTGTGCCCGAGGCGATGCCTCGGGCAAAGGAATGTCGGCCCTTCAGGCCGAATATCCTGCCCGGTCCAACAGGCCTCTTCGGTCCAACAATTTGCCCTGAAAGGGCAACATCCCTTAGCCCGGTCCACCGGGCCGGGCCTCTCCCGTCCATCGGGCCGGGCCTCTTCGATCCATCCGGCCGGGCTAATCCCACACGTACCGCTCGTCATAGTCCATTCCGTAATGCTCCATCAACCGCCGGTATTCGTCCTGGAACCCCTCCGTCCTGTGATGCCGCACCTGATTTCGAATATAGGAAACGACCCGGTCCGCGCCCGATTGGCTGACCGAAAAGGCGCCGTATCCTCCCTGCCAGTGGAAGTCCGCGAATGCCGGCCCCTTGCCCTTGATCCACCTGGACGAGCTTATCTTGACCGTCTCCACGACCTGCGCAATGGTAAGCGTCCGCGATAGTCCGAAGAACAAGTGGACGTGATCTTCGATGCCGCCCACCTGTAGACACGGGCAGCCGATCCCATTGAGCGTACCCGCCATGTAGGAATGCAGCTCACCCCGCACGTCCGGCGTCAGCACAGGCACCCGGTGTTTCGTGCTAAACACGAGATGCACCAGAACGCGAGCCAATGATTGGGGCATCGTCTCCTTTATGATATGGTCACAACGTGCCAGGGATAAAGAATATCGACCCTTCCAGCCCGATCTCTAACCCGAACGCCCTCCACACTCCCATGCTCATAAATTGCCCTGCAAGGGCAACCTATCTTAGCCCGGTCCATCGGGCCGGGCAAATCGGGTGTGATGTGCCCGGATTGGGTGTGCCCAGGGCGATGCCCTGGGCCACGGAAGGTCGGCCCTTCAGGCCTCCATACCCGCTCACAAATTGCCCTGAAAGGGCAACATACCTTAGCCTGGTCCAACGGGCCAGGCTAAAGAATCTCGGCCCTTCAGGCCTCCATACCCACAAATTGCCCTGAAGGGGCAACCCACCTTACCCTGGTCCATCGGGCCAGGCTTACCAAACGCCCGACCCATCTGCCCCCTCACAACGCCCCCCGAAACGCCCGATGTTGCAGCGACGCAAACAGCCCATCCATTTCCGCAAGAGAAGCCCGATGAGCAGCTTTCAATTTTTCGACAGAAGAAATGCGGCAGGCGAATTCACGCTGGAGGGTAATGGGTGGCGTAAGCAGCCGAACTTGCTCAAGTCTTGATTTGCTTACCATGCCCTTCATTCCGTCAGTAGACGCCCTTTGAAGCAGCCGCTTCCCAACAAGTACCTGAGCATAAAGAAAACGACTATCCACGTCAGTGGGTATAATTGCATTTATCTGCTGATTGAATGCGACCTCTCGGTCCGCAAG
>DASSAV010000445.1:0-3536 GCA_035699265.1 Rhodothermales bacterium | reverse complement strand
GAACACAGCTTCATCCAGGCCACGCGGGAGCACGGCGACGAACGTATCGATGATGCGCTCGACCATACTCTTGCCTTTCACGTTGAGGAGCGGCTTGGGTCGTCCACGTGCTTGACCCAGGCGAT
This sequence comes from Rhodothermales bacterium, assembly GCA_035699265.1. Classification (GTDB taxonomy): domain Bacteria; phylum Bacteroidota; class Rhodothermia; order Rhodothermales; family DASSAV01; genus DASSAV01. The sequence continues at coordinate 3,411 of DASSAV010000445.1, read as the reverse complement.
GACGTCGGCGTCTTCGAGATTGACGCCGGGCTCCATGCCGAACAAGGTATCCGCAAATACGACGATCCCCTCCCCTTCCAGCCGGTCGTCGGCACAGATGACCGCGTGCGCCGTCCCCTGCGCCTTATCCTGCACGCGGAAGTGCGACTGGATGTTGTTTTTCTCGCAGATGTCGGTGAGCTGGCGCCGTACATCTTCGCCGAAGTCCGGCCCCAGGATGAACACAGCTTCGTCCAGGCCACGCGGGAGCACCGCGACGAACGTATCGATGATGCGCTCGACCATGCTCTTGCCCTTCACGTTGAGGAGCGGCTTCGGGGTGACGTGCGAGTGCGGGCGGACCCGCGTTCCGCGGCCTGCCATCGGAATGATCAACTTCATGCGTAAGCTATTGATATGATTTCGGTTAATACAATCTGACGGATACACCTAAGAAGCGGCGTGCATCGTTTGCGCAGCGCGTGCAAATCCGCGTCGTGGCACACCGGACCACGCTGCAGAATAGGGTAAGTGTATACGGAACAGGACAATGCATGCGAGCGGCGCCGGGGTGCACGGGACCCGAAAGGCGGTATTGCACCATTATTACAGCCCGTCAAATCCGCTTCCAGCGGCCCGGATCCGCTGCTATACGCCGTTTGTCACGGTTGCGTTGCAAGTCAGCGGTCCCGTTCCGTTCGGAACCCCTGGCGGAAGGTTCCCATACGAGAGCGCGACAGGACCAACGGATAATAGAAGATTGGCACCACATTGGTATTGTCCTCATACAGACCTCAGTTGTACCAACCCTCTTCGGGAGGATATTACGTTATGATATCACAGCTAACAAAAAGCTATATCACGATGCCCCTCGTCGCGCTCCTGCTGGCGACGAGCCTGTTCGGCTGCTCCAGCCTGAGCCGCACAGAGAAGGGAGCGGCCGCAGGCGCAGGCGCAGGGGCCGTCGTCGGGGGCGTCATCGGAAAGGCCACCGGCAGCACGGCGAAGGGCGCCATCATCGGAGCCGTCGTCGGCGGAGCGGCGGGCGCCGTCATAGGCCAGCAGATGGACAAGCAGGCCGCCGAACTGGACCAGGATCTGGAGGGCGCGGACGTCGAACGTGTCGGCGAAGGCATCGAAGTCACCTTCGACTCGGCCATTCTGTTCGACTTCGATTCGGCCCAGCTCTCCTCGACGGCCCGGACGAACCTCTCCGACCTGGGAAACAGCCTTCAGAAGTATCCGAATACGGATCTCGTGATCGTCGGCCACACGGACAGCGTCGGCTCCGATTCGTACAACCAGTCGCTCTCCGAGCGTCGCGCCCAGTCGGCAGCCGACTACCTGCTCAGCCAGGGTGTCGCGCCGTCTCGTATCTCGACCGTCGGCCGCGGCGAATCCGAGCCTGTCGCGTCGAATGAGACGGCTGCCGGACGCGCGCAGAACCGCCGCGTGGTGATCGGGATCTTCGCGAACGAGCAATATCGCCAGCAGCTAGAGCAGCAGAATCAGTAAGTGCTTCGGCGATGTTCTAAACAAAAGGGGAGCCCGTGGCGTAACGCCACGGGCTTTCTTGCATTTCCGTCATTTCGCTGGCATCGTTTGCAAGAGCCGCAATTCGTATCATGGCCCGGCCCCGGCCGGACGGGGCTTCGTTCCAAGTAACCAGACGTTCGGCGCGTGAAACCACCCTCTCTCCAGAATACACCTCTCCAGATGCAGACCCCGATGAAGGGCCGGCAGAAAATGACGGAACGCGAGGTCCAGGCCTGGCAGCAGTCCCAGGTAAAAGACCTCTGGCGCATTTTCCGCATCATGTCCGAGTTCGTCAACGGCTTCGAGAGCCTTTCGAGCCTCGGGCCGTGCGTGTCCATCTTTGGATCGGCCCGCACCAAACCGGACAGCCCTTATTTCCGGATGGCCGAGGAGGTGGCCCGGTTCCTCGTCGAGGCCCAGTACGGTGTGATCACGGGCGGCGGCCCCGGCATCATGGAGGCGGCCAACAAGGGGGCGCACGAGGCCGGTGGCGTCTCGGTCGGGCTCAACATCGTGATCCCGCACGAACAGTCTGCCAACCCGTACGTCGACCGGGACAAGCTGATCGACTTCGACTTCTTCTTCGTCCGGAAGGTGATGTTCTTGAAGTACGCGCAGGGATTCGTCGTGCTGCCTGGCGGCTACGGGACGCTCGACGAGTTGTTCGAGGCGCTGACACTCGTCCAGACGGGCAAATCCACCCGTTTCCCGGTCGTACTAATGGGGACGGAGTTCTGGTCGGGCATGGTGGACTGGCTGAAGGAGGACGTGCTGGGGGCGGGCAACATTTCGCCCGACGACCCGAACCTGTTCAGCCTTACGGACGATCCGCAGGAGGCCGTGGAGATCATCGACACGTTCTACAAGGAGCACGCGCTTACGCCGAATTTCTAGAGGATCTTCGGGCGCTCACGGGTTGGGGTTACTGCTTCCGCTCAGCAACATGGGCGTCCATGTAGGAGCGGAGGACGGCATTAATCTGGGTCTGGTAGCGGTCATAGTGCCCACGGAACCACTCCAGCACGTCGTGGTCGAGCCGGATGGAGATTCGGTCTTTGACACTCGATATCGGGACCGCATTCTTGTACCAGTCGTCCGGGATGCCCAACTCGCTGTTCTCCTCCAGCGCGCGACGCTCTATTTCTTCTTCGGTCAGGTTCTCAATGCGGTTCCAATCGGTGCCGTCCTCGCCGCGTGCAATACGCTCTGCGATCTGCTCACGGGTATATCTGACGATATGCTCTTTGCTCATCTGTGCGTGCCCTCCGTGCTGAAGTGATGCGGACGTCCTCGCCGCGGCGAGTAAAGACCACTGTCCAGAACTTCGCTTCGTGCTCTCCGGTCGCGACGAAGCGCTCTTCACTGCTGCGGGGCGATACCAAATCCGGTTGAACAGTGCTGGTTTCGGAGTAGATGCCAACCACCCCTGTATCCCCTTCCTTGGAAAGGAGGGGAGCTTGTTTCCTACTGCTATTCCGTAAGGAATTTCGCGGATCGGGTATTACTTCTCTCCTGGCGACGTCGTCAGACCTCGCTGTTCGAGCAGCGGCTGCACGCTCGGTTCACGCCCCCGGAATTTCCGATAGAGGGTCCCCAGGTCACGGGTGTTGCCACGCGAGAGGATCATATCGCGGAAGCGCTGGCCGTTCTCGCGCGTCATCCCTCCATGTTCCTCGAACCAGGCATAGGCATCGTCGTCCAGAACCTCGCTCCACAGGTAGGCATAGTAACCGGCTGCATACCCCGAAGCCCAGATATGGGAGAAGTAGGTGCTTCGGTAGCGCGGCGGCACCTCCGGCATGGCAACGCCGAAACGTTTCAGCGCCTCTGCCTCGAATGCGTCCACATCCTGCACGAGGGTTTCGGTGGGCCGATCGTGCCAGGCCATATCGAGCA
>DASSAV010000444.1:0-9656 GCA_035699265.1 Rhodothermales bacterium | reverse complement strand
AATGCCGTGGAAACGGCGATATTGGCCCCTCGGCACAACAAAACGAATAAAAGTGTGCCACCTACAACAAACAACCGACCACTGACCACTGACCACTGACTACCCACAAACCTGTGCCATGTGTGCCATCCAGATCGCCCGAATTGCCCCCAAACGCCAGTTTCATCCTGGCACGAAAGAAAACGAGCAAACTGTGCCATCCATCTTTCAACACATCAACCCTCACCTCGCTAACCTTCAACGCTCAACCAGAGGTGTGCCATGCCCGGCCCCGCTCCCATTATACTTCCCCCAGGTCCTCGACCTCCGGCGCCAGTCGCCGCTGCTCCCAGTACCGGAATGCATCCAGGTCCTTGCGAATGGCGCCCACCACCGTCGTGATCACCGCGACGTCGTCGATGAAGCCGATGCCCGCCAGGGCATCAGGAATCAGGTCGACGGGATTGACGAAGTAGATGATCGCCGCGACGGCGTAGAGCAGCGACTTCCACGGGACGGCCTGGTATTCCCGTCTCGCCCACGCCCGCGCGAGCCGGAGCATCAGCGTCAGGTCGGTGCGGGCGTGCCCCAGCGCGTCTCCCTCCCCGGCCAGCTTCTGGTAGGCATCCTTGGCGAGATACAGGACGCGCAGGCGGCGGCGCAGCACCTTTCTGGCGCTTTGCTCGGCGATCGAAAAGGCCTTGAGTCGGCGTGGAACGGTCGGGTGTTCGTCGGTTACTTCCATGGAGCGTGGCAGGCGCCGGGAGCGGCAGCCGGTACAGGTGCTGAGCGTGATGAGAGGTGGTGCGGCCTATACTATTCGCGGACCACATTCTTTGTTCTCTGCCGCACGGCAGTACCAGGGTGCGCGGGAATGGCAAATCTCCTATCATACGACATGCGGTTGTTCACAAGCAGAATGGTAGACGCAAAGAAACTCTCCGCCCTCCTAAAAGCCTGTCCCGATTCAGTTCATCGGGACCCAAAATTTTCCGAATCGAAAATCCAAAATCTAAAATCCAAAATAGGAAGCCCTGGCATTGAGCCGGAGCTGATAGCCGACTATGCCTGTGAGACAGGGGAGGGGCCGCTGTGGCACCCGATCGAGCAGCGATTGTACTGGCTGGACATTCCGGCGGGGCGGCTCTTCCGCTATGATCCGGTCTCGGACGTGCACGAGCTATGCTTCGAGGGCGAGCCGGTGGGCGGCATTACCCTCCAGGCCGACGGGAGCTTGTTGTTCTTCATGGCGCGCGGTGCGGTGCGGTGCTGGCGCGATGGAGCCCTGACGACTATGCTGGATGAGATCCCCGAAGAGCGAAACACCCGCTTCAACGACGTGATCGCCGATCCCCTGGGCGGCGTGTTCTGCGGGACCATGCCCACGGACGACCGGCCGGGGCACCTGTACCGCATGGCGACGGACGGGTCGGTGCGCCTGATCGAAGGGGATCTCGGCGTGTCGAACGGTATGGGTTTTACGCCAGACCGAAAGGGGATGTACCACACCGATTCGACCCGTTGCACCATCTACCGGTACGACTTCGATCCCGTCACCGGCGACGTATCCGACCGGCGGGTATTCGACCAGGTTGCTGAGGGAGAGGGTTCGCCCGATGGCCTGACCGTAGATGCAGAGGGATGCGTCTGGTCGGCCCGCTGGGATGGGTCCTGTGTCGTGCGGTATGCACCGGACGGAACCCAATTGATGAGGATCCCCATTCCCACCCCGAAAGTGAGCAGCCTCACCTTCGGCGGATCGGACTATACGGATATCTACGTCACCACGGCCGGAGGCGAGAATCGTGAAGCGAACGGACCCGAAGCCGGGGCGCTGTACCGCGTGAACGTAGGCATTCTTGGCGTCGCCGAGTTCCCCTCCCGTATCGGACTCCTCCCCAACCGTAGACAACTATGAAACATCTTTCTTTGAGTGTTCCCCTTCTCGCTGTTCTCTGCCTGTCACTTACCAGTTGTCGGACCACCGGCTACCCCACGATGGGCGCCGTGCATGTAAGCGACCCGGCGTGGGATACGGTCATTCCCCGGGGGGCGAAGCTGGAGAAAGTCGCCGAAGGGTTCGAGTGGTCGGAAGGGCCTGTCTGGTCCCCGGAAGGCTATCTGCTCTTCTCAGATGCACCTCGGAACACGATCTACAAGTGGAGAGAGGGGGAAGGAATAAGCGTGTTCATGCGTCCGTCCGGGCATGCCGGATCGGACCCGCCCGGACTGGAACTGGGTACGAACGGCCTCGCCCTTTCGACGGACAGCCTCATCATCGCCTGCGACCACGGCAACCGCGCCATCGTGCAGATCAACACGCGGATCTGGACGAAGAAGCTGCTGGCTTCGAATTACCACGGCCAGCGGCTGAACAGCCCTAACGACCTGGCCTTCAATCGGAAGGGGGACATCTATTTCACGGACCCCCCATACGGCCTCCGCGGCATCAACGATAGCCCGCTGAAGGAACTCGACTTCAACGGCGTCTACCTGCTCCGGCGGGACGGGACGCTCGTCCTGCTGGTGCGGGATCTAACCTATCCGAACGGCATCGCGCTGTCGCCCGATGAGCGGACCCTGTACGTGGGAGTCTCGGATGGAGACAGGCCGGTCGTGATGGCCTACGATGTGCAGCCGGACGGGACGGTTACCGATGGCCGCGTGTTCTTCGATGGATCGGCATTGGCGGCGCAGGGGAAGCGCGGTGCACCGGACGGCTTGACGGTCGCCGACAACGGATACGTCATCACGACCGGACCGGGCGGAGTCCTCATCCTGGACGGGCAGGGCAAGCTGCTCGGCACCATCGAGACGGGCCAGGCGGTCTCCAACGTGACCTTCGGCGGACCCGACTTCTCGACGCTCTACATCACGTCGGACATGTCGATCTTCCGATTCCCGACCAGGATGCACGGCCTGCGCTGGGGCGACGTTCGGGCGGGATCGAACTCCGCTGCAGCGGCCGGGCAGCGGTAATGGAACGCATCCGCTGGGGTATCCTCGGGACCGGCAAGATCGCAGGCAAGTTTGCCGAAGCTCTCCGCATGCTGCCTGAAGCGGAGCTGTGGGCGGTCGGGTCGCGCTCGCACGAAAAGGCGGCTTCCTTCGCCTCCGCACACGGGTTCCGCCATGCTCGCGCCGGCTACGAGGCACTGATCGACGATCCGGATGTCGACGTGGTCTACGTGGCCACGCCCCACGTCCAGCACGCAGCGAACAGCCTGCTCTGCCTCCAGGCAGGTAAGGCCGTCCTCTGTGAGAAGCCCTTCGCGCTCAATGTCTCCGAGGCCGAGCACGTGATCGGCGTGGCACGTCAGGAGGGCCTCTTCCTGATGGAGGCGATGTGGATGCGGTTCATCCCCCTCATCCGCCGGTTCCAGGAAATGGTGCGCGGTGGGGCAGTCGGTGAGCCTCGCCTGCTGACGGCTGGCTTCGGGTTTCGCGCAGACTTCCCGCCGGAACACCGGCTGTTCAATCCAGAGCTCGGCGGGGGCGCGCTGCTCGACCTCGGGGTGTACCCCCTTCATCTCGCTTCCATGCTCTTCGGCGAGCCCTCCCGAATCCAGGCCGAGGCGGAGATGGGAACTACCGGGGTGGATGAGCAGAACGGCCTCGTACTCGCATACCCGGGCCATGCCCTGGCAGTCCTGTACAGCTCCATCCAGGTCGATACGCCCGTCGAAGCCGTATTGATGGGCACGACGGGACGCATCAAGCTTCACCACCGATTCCACCACGCGACGAAGCTGACAGTTGAGTCCGGCGGCGAGGCCGATGTGGTGGAAATGCCTTTCGAGGGGAACGGGCTCCAGTTCGAGGCGGCAGAGGTGATGCGATGCCTGCGGGAAGGGCGCAGGGAGAGCGACGTGATGCCGCTGGAGGAGACGCTGCGCGTTGCACGGGTACTCGACGCGGTCCGATCCATGTGGGGACTGGCTTACCCCGGAGAACCCCCCTGATCTGCTCGTAGAGTCGTTATGAGGGTGCTATGCTTTTCTCTATAGATCAGCGGCTTCGCCGCTTCCGAACACGACGGATCGATGCGCCGAAAGTACAGATCCGGTATGCCGTAACTGACTTCTGCGGGGATCGGGCGCTGGGTACCATTGCGTGTAGCAGCAGCACTCTTAAACGCCCACGAGAACGCGCCATGCACCCGACCGAACTCCTATTTCTCGGTGTTCTTGCGGGGTCGATCTTCACCTCGACCTATGTGGTCGGGCTGTGTTTGCTCCGCATCCGGGCCAGGTATTCTGGTGTACCGGGAGATACGGAGGAGGATTTTATCGATCTCAACACGTTCACCGCTCCGGAGCGTCGCCCCCGATCCACCCGGATATGGAACTCGCTCGCAATGCGGGAGAGGAGGATGCAGCTCTGCACAGGAGGGCCGGATCTACTCGTCGTACCCGGCTATGGGTATGCGGCGGTTTTGCTCCCGTTCGACATCGGGGAAAGCGGGCGAGACCTCGTCAAGTGCCACCTTTATCTGAACTGACGGTCCGTCCTTTCGGTTGTCCGAAACACATTGTTTGGTAGGGGACGGGGGCCGATGCCTGAGGGTGTCGGCCTTTTGTTTACCGTCAGGGTCAAGACCGGGTACGACGATCTTCAAGCGGAGAGCCTGCGTTCGGCCGGCCCGTCGAGCGGCCATCTTGGAGGGCTCGGTCGTGAAAACTCCGCTCCGTTCTCCTTCGGATGTGGAGCTTCTATCTCCGACAGGAGTGCGCGGATGTCTCGGGCGAGAGACGGCTGGTGGTAACCGGCGAGGAAGGCAGCACTTTGAAGGAGCGAGCGGGCACGCGCGATCTGGCGCTTCTGGCTCTCTACGGTGTTCTCCAGCTCGGAGACGTGGGAGAACTGCTGCGAGCCGGAGCAGCCATCTCCCTCAAACGACCCCTGCTCTAATGTGGTATCTGCATGAAAGAAGCGGTCGAAGAAGCGAACGATGAAATCCATATACGGGCGCGGTATGCTGGAGTAGGGGTAGAAAGGAGAGGGCACGGTGATGCTGCTCCTCGCTGAAGAGAATATACGGGGAGGGTTACCCTGGGTCGCGCTGTGTACGTGACAGGTTCGTTATTTGATGAAACAGGCTGAGGCGGTAAAATGGGCACCTGGGCCCGGCCGCGTTCAGGCGAAACTGGCCCCGGCCGGCTCGGACGTGAAGCTCACGACCGCCTCGTCGACGTCGTCGTATTCCTTGAACACCGTGTTCAGCCTCGTGAGCTTGAGGAGTGCTTGCAGCTTGCTGGGAACACAGGCGAGGCGGAAGTCGCCCCCCGCGTTTCGCAAGGTCGTGAGTCCGCTGATGAGCATGCCGAGGCCGCTCGAACTCATGAAGTTGGCCCCCGAAAGGTCAGCCACGACGTTTGGTTTGCCTTCATCCTTGAGTTGGCGGAGCGTGTCGTGCAGACGTGTTCCGTCCGGCCCGCCGAGGAGATTGCCCTCCATTGCAATGACCACGATGTTCTGATGCTCGCTGATGTTGTAGTCCATGATAAAGGCTGATCAAGTTGGTTGAGGCACCGGCGCGGAGGGCCGAGTGCCGGGGTGATGGCATGGTAGCACGTTTTCCGCTACCTGTCTAGTCCCTGGGGCGCACCGGCAAAGAAATGACAAATGTGATGGCTGTGGCGCCTAACGATGCAGAAGCAGGGTGGCTTATAGATGAAATGGTCTGGACAACGTGCAGGCTGGTCCGTATCGTTGTGCAGCCCAGGCGAGGACCACTTCTCTTTCATACAAAGCACCTGCACCATGCGTGTCTACATCTTGGCTTTCCTCCTTCTCTCCACCCTGTTCTACGCAGACTCAGCAGCTGCCCAGGACGGCGGCTGGACGCGCCTCTTCAACGGGACCGACCTCACCGGTTGGGTCGGAGATGTGGATGGATACGCAGTGGAGGACGGCCTGCTCGTCTGTCTGAAGGACGGCGGCGGCAACCTGTATGTTGACAAACCCTACAGCGACTTCGTCTTTCAGTTTGCCTTCCGGCTGGAACCGGGCGGCAACAACGGGGTCGGCATCCGCACAGAGCGAGGAAAGGACGCCGCGTACTATGGCATGGAGATCCAGATCCTGGACGATTATGCGAAGGAGTACGCCGGCCTGCATCCGTACCAGTTCCACGGCTCGATCTACGGCGTGGTGCCTGCTAAACGGGGTGCGCTCAAGCCCGCAGGCGAGTGGAACGTGGAGGAAATCCGCGCCGAAGGCTCCCACATTCAGGTAATACTGAACGGCGAGGAGATCGTGAATGCCGACATCCGCAAGGCGGGCCTGCCGACCACGGTAGACGGCAAGGAGCACCCCGGACTGTTCAACAAAAGCGGCTACATCGGCTTCCTCGGCCACGACCACCGTATCGAGTTCAAGGACATCCGCATCAAGGAATTGTAACGACGGCGCTCCCTTGCTGGCTGACCCTCGGAAACGGAATGAGAAAGGCCCGATACCGCGCTGATTAAGGCGAAATCGAGCTCTGACAAGTGGTCAGGGGGGACTTCTCTGTGCCCACTACAAAGCGGGTACGGACCCCGGCTAAAGCGTTGCTGCGCTATACTTCGGGCGCGATTTTGTTCATTTGTCCCCGCTTTATCCCGGCATCATCTGGTCCAGAATTCGTACCTGTTCTGCCGTGGTCTTTTCCTGACTCAAACCCGTGGCCCGCATCTCCATTACCACCCGTCCCAAGAAGAAGAACGGCACACTGCCCCTCTATGTTCGCGTGGAGGCGGCCGGGGAGACGCTGTACGTGAGCCTCGGCTACCGGATCGCCGAGCGCCACAGGAACCCGTCCGGGTCGGTTCGCAAGCCGCACCCGCAGTACACCCGATCAGTGACTTACAGAGGTCCAGGCGCAGGCCCAAGAGGCGCTGACGGTCGGCTACCTGAGAGACTTCGAGACGTTCCTCCGCGAGAGCAAGCGGAACACGACCAACACCATCTCCAAGAGCTTGGGGCGCATCCAGGCCGTGTTTTACCTGGCCATTAAGTTTTACCTGGCCATTAAGGAGGGGCGCTTTCCGCAAGAGAAGAACCCCTTTTTCAGATCAGCCTGGAAACGGAGAAGGTGGAGAAGGGGAGCTTGACCCCTGATGAGATCAACAATATAGCGGCACTGGATCTGGAGCCGGATTCCCTGGTCTGGCACGTGCAGGGCTGGTTCCTGTTCGCCTTCTATCCGGATGGCATGCGCTTCTCCGATGTGGCGCTGCTCGAAAGGAGCCACCTCCGGGGCGGCCGCATCAGCTACAAGATGAAGTAGACCGCTGAGGGGGTCGGCGTGGCACTGGTGCCCCAAGCGGTAGCCATCCTGAACCGCTATGCTGACCGGGACCCGGCGCCCGGTGCGCGGGTGTTTCCCATCATTGACGGCCACCGCCTCTCGACGGCAGAGAACGTACACGCGGCGATCAGCCGGGCCAACGCGCTGGCGAACAAGTACCTGGAGAAGATCGCGGCGCAGTCCAGCATCAAGCGCCCGTCTTGTTTCACCTGTCCCGGCATAGTCTGGCGCACTACCTGCAACGCAAGGGCCGGGATGTCTACCGTATTTCTAAGGTGCTGGGTCATGCCGAGGTGAAGGTCACTGAGTGTTATCGGTTATGTCCCGATCTTAGTGTAAAAAGTAGAATGTGCCGCCGGTCTGAGTTAGCTTGAATGGGCGGGGGGCGGTGACGCTGGTCTATGCCGTGCTGGTAAGGGCCTCGCGGAGGTGGAAGCGGGTGCGGATGACCCCTTTGGAGTTGGCTCAACTCAAAAACATACGGCGGCTGATGCGGCCGAAAGACTCAGACGAAGAGACGATCTCATTCAGGATGGCGGCGTGAACACCTTCCGCAATTGTACACACTATCCGAAACTTGACCGGACTTGACCAACTGATCGGTGTATTGTTTATATCTGAAACAACATTTTACTTGTGAATTCTCCTGCAATGTATAAATTGGAAGCCGCATACAAGGACCGCCGCCATCTGCAAATTCCAGCCTTACACACGCACAGGATCATGAGCATGGCAAAGAGGCTGATGCAGATGTTCGCGATCGCTTGCTTTATGCTCGTGTGCTGCGGATTATTGAAGCCCGCGAGTGCGCAGGTGCCTCGTTCCAGCTATCTGGAGTACGTCAAGCGCGCGGCGGCAGAGGGATGGGAGGCATACCCCCGCGTCGTGGCCGAGTGGCGGGCGAACGTTAAGCCCAGCGTCCTCTGGGGCTACGACGCACCGGCACAGCCGATCTACCTGGCGGACATTCTGAGCTTCCTCTACCAGGAAACGAGCGACCCGCTCTATGCCCGGCGCGCCGCGCAGATCCTCGCGGATTACGGCGACTTGCGCAACGCCTATCCGAAGGACTACTACAAGACGCGGGCAGAGTACGCAGAGGGCGTGCCCTCCATGGCGAACTTCTTTTTTGTGCCGCCTTACAGCCGCTCCTATATGCGTATCCGCGATAGCGGCGTGCTCGATCCCACGGCAAAGGCCAAGATCGAATCAGAACTGGCGCAGAGCCTGGACTTCATCTTCCACTTCCCCGAATGGGGCTCCCACAACCGCGCCATGCTGCGGGCCGAAGGGCTGTACTACGGATCGCTCGCGATTCCCGGCCATGCCCACGCGCCTCGGTGGCGGCAAATGGCCGAGATCCTCGCCAGCGATAACGTGGACGATTGGGAGGCCGAGGACGCCACCATTTACCACCCGGTCTGGCTCGAAGCGTTGCTTTCCTACGCAGATGCCAGCGGCGACGACGCGCGGATTTACCGGCTCCCGTTCCTGGCCTACTACGCGCAGTACTTCAAACAACTCTTTACCCCGGCCGGGACCATTGCCGATCTCGGCGATGCCGACTGGAATCCCTCCTGGTTCCGCTACGTCGCAGCCTTCGAGAAGCTGGCGGGCGAATACCGAGACCCCGAGCTCAAATGGATCGCCGGGCAGCTGTTCGAGAACAATACAGGGACAGGCCAACCGACGGACGTCGTCGCCGCTGCTTCGCTCGCTCATGCGTATCTATGGGCCAACGATACGGTTGGGGCGCAGAAGCCGGTCGCGCTGAGTCAGGAAGCGCTGGACGACATCGTGGGCAAGAAGGTTGTCTTCCGTAATGGATGGGACTCCACGAGCACGTACCTGCTCCTCAACTACCGCGATGAAGGGGAGGGCGCCTTCGCCACGCGCGAATTCCTGCGCAACACGCTCTCGGTCGAGGAGGAAAAGACGCACCACGGCCATTCGGATGAAAATGACATCAGCATCCTCATGAGCGGCGGGTCCGTACTGTTGCACGACGGTGGGTATCGCTCCGGCCTGCCGAGCGGCCCTTACGGCGCCTACCGGGCCGACTACTTCCACAACCGGATGGTCGTTCGGAAGAATAAGCGGGACCGCTATCAGACCCTGCCCGAGTTCATCCGCAATGCCGGAGCGCATCGCCCGGTGCGCACGCAGAAAATCGACTTCTTTAGCTTCCACGACGTAGACATGAGCCGCACGCGCGTCTACGACGACAAGATCGGCTACGTATGGGACCGGATCATCACGTACGTGAAGCCGCAGGACTTCTTCATCGTGATCGATGCCGTTAAGGCACAGGAGCCGGACTACTACACCTTCAGCAATATCTGGCACACCCAGCACATCCACGAGCAGGGACCGCACTACTACG
>DASSAV010000443.1:0-2090 GCA_035699265.1 Rhodothermales bacterium | reverse complement strand
GGGTTGCGTCCGGCGCGCGTGTGTTGGCCGCCTACCTTTACGATAAACTACGTCGTTAAGATCCGCCCGGCGGATCGGGTAGGAGGCGGGATCACTCCCGCCGTCCTCCCACACCACCCGGCGTACGGTTCCGTACCGGGCGGTTCATGTAGCACACTGGAATCGGCGATGCCCTTGGAGTAGCGACACGAGTCCAAGACGATCAAAGAAACCTTTACGGAAGGCGTCGTTCATGTGCGAGGCTCCGGAATTCCACCAGGGGCCTCGCCCGTTGGTGGCGGATTTCCACGCACGTGCTTCCGCTAAGCCGCGTTTCATTAAGTTCCTCGCTCGAGTATAGGTACGCTTCCATTGGCGCCAAAGAATGCAACGCAGTTTGCGCCGCATCCAGCCGTCCAACTCATCGAAGACGTTCTTCACCTCGGCAAGCCGAAAGTAGTTCCCCCAGCCTCGAAGGATCGGAGCCAATTCTTCGATGAGTCGCCCAATGTTGCGCCCCCGCCCTCTCCGAAACGTCTCCCGGAGCTTCGCCTTAAGCCGTTTCACCGAAGGTACTGCCACTTTGAGGCGGGGCACCTTGTGGAACGTCATGGAGTAGCCCAGAAACGTCCGTTTCCACGGGCGGTCAACGGCGCTCTTTGCGGCGTTGACCTTTAACCTCAGCCTCTTCTCAAGGAACTCTGTGATCGACGCCAGCACTCGCTCACCGGCAGCCCGAGACTGCACGTAAATATTGCTGTCGTCGGCATATCGGCAGAAGCAATGTCCCCGCCGTTCTAATTCCTTGTCCAGGTCGTCTAGCAGGATGTTGGAGAGCAGCGGGGAGAGTGGTCCGCCTTGCGGCGTCCCCTCTCGACGCTGGCCAACTAGTCCTCCAGACATCGTCCCGGCTTGCAAGTAGAGTCGGATGAGTTTGAGCACTCGCCTATCCTCAACCCGCCGGGCCACTCGCGACATTAGGATGTCGTGGTTGACGCGGTCGAAAAACTTCTCCAGATCCATGTCCACGACCCAGCGCTTGCCGTTGGCGACGTGGGCCTGTGCTTGGAGCACGGCCTGGTGCGCACTTCGGCCCGGGCGAAAGCCATAGCTGGACTCGGAGAACGTCGGATCGAAGATCGGCGTGAGAACTTGCTGAATCGCCTGCTGGATTAGTCGGTCCAGCACCGTGGGGATGCCCAACATCCGCATCCCTTTGCCCCCTGGCTTCGGTATCTCGACCGTTCGCACAGGGGACGGTAGGTACCGTCCATTCAGCAGATCTTCTTTGATACGCGGCCAGTGCATGCGAAGGTAGGGCCTCAGTTCGTCTACGGTCATGTTGTCGATGCCCGCCGACCCCTTGTTGGCTTCCACTCGTAGCAGAGCCGCCGTCATGTTCTTGCGTCCGACCACTGCGTCCATGAGCAGCGCCGTTTCCGGTTGGGAGGCTTCTCTCGTTGCCGTGACGTTTGACGCACCCGTCCCATATTCTCGCGGATTCCGTCCGCTACCCTCCGGGCGGGTGTCAGGCATCTCAACCCTACGATCTGCGTCTCCTACCGTCATCGAAAGTCGAGGCTCCTGTCCGGTGCTTCATGTTCAGGCCTTTGGTCCGGTCGAGGGACCTCATATGCCGTCTGCTGACTTCTGTCGGCCCATCCCGCCGCCTTTCGACGACGGTAGCACAAGGGCAGGTCGACAGATCTCCCCGGGTAATGCGCACTCACCTTCACGCTTATCCCCGCCGCATCTACGTCCAGGCGTTCCGTACAGGTATGGGACTTTGGAGATAATGGCCCCCTCATCCCACCTGGTCGCCTTGTATGCGATTTCTGTTCGTCAGGGCAGCGCTTTGCCTGCGGCTTCCTTCAGATCCCGCCTCACAGCGGACACCCTTGCCGTCCGGCTAACCATTCCCCCTGTCGGGCTGGTAGGGGACTCTCACCCCCAAGTGAGTGCGCCCTGCCGGGCGCACCATAAAAAAACCGCCGCCGCATGTCGCGACGACGGATGATGGCTCAGCATGGGCTCAGTCTAAAAAGTCCTTGAGCTTTTTGCTCCGGCTCGGATGACGCAGCTTGCGCAGCGCCTTGGCCTCTATCTGGCGG
>DASSAV010000442.1:0-2206 GCA_035699265.1 Rhodothermales bacterium | reverse complement strand
GGGCTCACCCTCGGGATGGCGTGCTGCCTGCTGCTCTTCCAGTACGTCGCCTACGAGTACAGCTTCGACCAGTTCAATGCGAACAAGGACCGGATTTACCGGGTCACCATCCATTCTATCCAGAATGGGGAGGACCAGGGCACCGGGGCGAACGTCGAGTATACCTTCGGGCCGACGATGGCGCAGGAGGTGCCCGGCATCGTCCGCTACGCGCGGGTGCGCGTCATCGACGATGCCATTATCTCCTATAAAGGACCTGCAGCCGACCGGACGTTCAAGGAAGAGGTCTTCTTCGTCGATTCCACTTTCCTGAGCACGTTCACGTACCCGCTCGTGAAAGGAGATCGCGAACAGGCCCTGCGCCAGCCGCAGACGATGCTCCTCTCTGAGTCCACTGCCCGGAAATACTTCGGGGATGCAGACCCGATTGGCAAAGTGCTGGACGTAAACAGTTGGACCCAGGGTCCGTATACGGTGACCGGTGTTTTTCAGGATGTGCCGCCTACCTCCAGTATGCAGTTCGACTTCCTGCTTCCCATGCAGGATCTGCTCAAAACCAGGATGTACACGCAGGAGGGTGCGGACGGGTCAGGGCCCGACTTCACCACCTACCTGGAAACCGCCCCCAATGCCGACCTCAGTGATATCGAGCGCAAGATCACGGCGTCCTACACCCGGCACCGCGCCGACGAACTGGCCGCCAGCAACACGAAAATCGACGTGCACCTTCAGCCCCTGAGCGATGTGCACTTGAATGCGGACATCCCAGGTCCGGGGGTCGTGACGGGCAATCGGAAGACGGTGTACTTCTTCACCATCATCGGCCTGATTACGCTTCTGATCGCGCTCGTCAACTACGTCAATCTCGCCACGGCGCGGGCACTGGACCGGGCGAAGGAAGTAGGTGTCCGCAAGGTCGTCGGCGCCCATCAGCAGCAGCTCATGGGGCAGTTCCTGCTGGAATCGGCCCTGCTGAACCTGACCGCGCTCGTGCTGGCAATCGTGCTCGCGCTCGTCCTGCTGCCGGTGGTCAACCAGGTGGCAGACGTGGAGCTTACCGGATCGATCTGGCTTGACGCCCGTTTCTGGGCGGTCTTCCTCGGCGTGTTCGGCCTCGGCGCGCTGCTTTCAGGACTCTACCCGGCCTTTATCCTCTCTTCTTTCAAGCCCGTGACCGTGCTGAAGGGAAAGGTCGGGGCATTCGCCTCGCGGGTGGCGCTGCGGAAGGTGCTCGTGGTCGTGCAGTTTGCGGCCTCCATCGTGCTGCTGGCCGGGACGCTCATCGTGTACCAGCAACTGCAATACGTGCAGGGAATGGACGTGGGGCTCGACATGGATCAGGTGCTCGTAGTCGAGGGACCAGGCGTGTTCCCGACAGGGCTGAACCGGGACAACCGTGCCGCATACATGTCCACCCTGAAAGAGGAGCTTCGCAAGATCCCGGCCGTCAGTGAAGCCGGACTCTCGTATACGACGCCCGGGAAAGGTTTCATGTTGTACACGCAGATGTACCGGTCCGCCGCCGACCCCTCCACGAGTATAGATGCGCGGGGGACCCTCATCGACGCCGATTTTCTCGACGTGTACGGCCTCGAAATGGCGGCGGGGCAGCCGTTCCACGAAGGCATGGCCGCCTTCGTCAACGGGCACATGCACGTCCTCGTAAACGAGACGATGGTCAAGGCCCTTGGCTTCCCCTCCGACGAGGAGGCCGTCGGCAAGGGCATCAAGGCGGGAGGCGATCAGACGAACATCATCCAGGGCGTGGTGAAAGATTTCAACTGGTCCTCCGCGCACCAGAAAACCGAAGCGGTGATGTTCTTCCATCAGCCCGGTGGGGGCAACATTTCGATGAAAATTAATACGAAGAACCTGCCACAGACCCTCGCCTCCATTCGGAAAACGTACGATGCCCTTTTCCCCGGCAACCCGTTCAACTACTACTTCGCAGACGATGCCTACGACGCGCAGTACAAGGCCGACGAGCGCTTCGCCACGCTCTTCGGCGCGTTCGCCGGAATCGCCATCCTGATCGCCTGCCTGGGCCTGTTCGGGCTGGCCGCCTTCACCGCCGAGAGCCGCACCAAAGAGATCGGGGTGCGGAAAGTGCTCGGGGCGACGGTGCCCTCCATCGTCGCGCTGCTCTCGAAGGACTTCGTCAGGCTGGTGGTGATCGCCCTGGTCGTAGCCATGCCGGTGGCATACT